>JAEZEU010000283.1 GCA_023432885.1 Pseudomonadota bacterium
CTTTCCGGCAAAACTGTCGGAGATCGCGATCCTCGTGACCGCGCGGCATTTTACGGCGCACTACGAATGGTACGCGCACAAACGCCTCGCGCTCAAAGGCGGCATGGACCCTTCCATCATCGAGGACCTCCGTGACCGACGCACGCCCACCTTCGATGATCCCAAGGGCAAGATGATCTACGACCTCGCCAAATCACTGCATGAAGGCCATGGCGTAGCGCAGGGGCTCTACGACGAAGCCGTGAAGGTGCTAACCGAGCGCGGCGTGGTCGAAGTCATCGGGCTTTGCGGCTACTACACGCTGGTCTCGATGACGTTGAACGCATTCGAATTCGGCCTGCCGGAGGGGGAGGTTTCGGAGCTGGCGTAAGAGGCGTTCCGGGAAACCCTGCGTTTCCGGGCAGCGGGTACCCCGCTCTGAATTTCAGCCTATCTACGAAGGAAGCAATCGGAGAATGGCCATGCCTCAAAATCCACCTGTTACTGCCGGCACACGGATCGGGCATGTGCATTTGAAGGTCGCCGACCTCGATCGTGCGCTGGCCTTCTATTGCGGTGTGCTCGGCTTCGAGCTTCAGCAGCGCATGGGCTCGGGCGCGGCCTTCATCTCGGCCGGCGGTTATCACCACCATATCGGGCTCAACACCTGGGAGAGCAAGGGCGGCCACCCGCCGCCGCCCGGCACGACCGGGCTGTTCCACACCGCGATCCTCTATCCTACCAGGCCCGCGCTGGCCGACGCGCTGCATCGGGTAGTCTCGGCAGGCATCCCGCTCGACGGCGCCAGCGATCATGGCGTCAGCGAGGCGCTTTACCTGCGCGATCCCGACGAGAACGGCGTCGAGCTCTATTGGGACAAGCCGAAAGAGCAATGGCCGCGTGGCGCGGACGGCAAGCTTGCGATGTTCACGAAGCGGCTCGATCTCGAGGATCTATTGAGGCAGCGGGAAACCTGACCCTCATGCTGAGAGGCCGCATCGCGCCGTCTCGACCTATGAGGCCCAGCTTCCCTCACGGCCGATTCTTCGAGACGCGCGCTGAAGTGTGCTCCTCAGGATGAGGCCTTTGCGCCTCGCCCCCTGATCATGATCAGCACCGCCGCCGTCAGTTCCACCCCGATGCACGCATAGAACGGCAGCCCGTAGCCTCCGGAGACGTCGCGCAACAGCCCTATCACGCCTGGCCCGAAAGCATAGGTGATCTGGTTGATGGCCGTGATCAGGCTGATCAGCACGCCGAACGAACGCGGGTCGAACTCGCGCTGCACGATCAGCGCCGGGAGCGTGATCAAATTACCGACGGAGAAGCCGAACAGCGCGCAGGCCGCGATCAGCGCGAACTCGTTGCGCACGTTGATGACGATCAAGAGCGCCACCGCCTGGCTGACGAAGGATAGTGCGGACGCCAGCCGCTGGTTCATGCGGTCGATCACGAAGGAGAACAGCACGCGGCCGACGACCGCCATCGCCGTCAGCAGCGCCACCGCGATGGCCGCCCGCTCGCGCCCGATCACCCCGTCGAGGAACGTGATGAGGTGGACGATGAAGCCGACCTGGGCGAACAGCACCAGCGCGAAGGCTATCGAGACCGACAAGAAAGCGATGTCGCGAAACGCGCGGGCACGAATCTGTGTCGGCGTGGGTGCATCGACAACAGCGGCAGCTGCCGCGTGCGCCAGCACCGGCGGCTTGCCGACAAAGATCAGGATCACCGGCAGCATCAGCACGATCATCACGGCTGCGGCGACCGCCATCGCGCCGGGAAAGCCGAAATAGCCGATACCGGCGACCAGCAGCGGCACGCCGATGATGCCGCCAAAGCTCGCGCCGTTCAGCGCAAGGCTGATTGCCATGCCGCGCTTCTGGTCGAACCAGAGGCCGAGCGTGTTGGTGATGATGCCGAGACTGGTGCCGGCCCAGCCAAAGGCGAGCACCGCATTGGCGAGGTAGAGCTGCCACGGCTCCCGCACCTGGCCAATGGCCACCCCGGCGGCCCCCATGGCAAGGGTGCCCGCGATCAGGCAATTGCGCGGGCCGAATGCCTTGATCGCTTCGGCGACGAAGGCGACCAGCAACGCGCCGACCAGATAAAAGAACGTCGTGCCCGACGAAATCAGCGATGTCGGCCAGCCGCGGAGCCGGTGCAGTTCGGCGACATAGACGCTCTGGCCGTAGAAGCCGAGGCCCCAGCCGAAGGTTGCGAGCAGAAAGCAGACCACGACGATGCGCCAGCCATCATAGCGGATCGAGCTTTCCGGAATGGTCTTGCAGGTGGATGCGTCCATCTCTTGTTCGTTTCTCAGCAAGCCAGCGTGGCCTGCCCTGTACCGCAGGTCCACCCGTTCCCCGTCCCGGCGATATGGCGCGCGCGGCCCCGACCGCACAGGGCTGCCCGGCGGAATCCCACGGCAATCATTTCGATACGGATCGAATTGTCAGCAGTTGTCATCAGCTTCGAACCCAAAAGACGTTGTCGAGCATGATCTTTTCGGAAAGCCGCTTCACACTTTTCCGGATCATGCCTTAAAGGCTCGGCTCCGGAACCTCGTCCAGCTCGCGCAGGCGCGCCCGCCGTTTTGCAAAGGAGGCGAAGCAAAGCACGGCGAGCCCCAGCAGCACCGGCGGGAAAACCACGAGATTGACGGCAGCCCAGCCATAATGGGCGAGCAACTGGCCCGAGGAGAACGAGCCGACCGCCATCATCCCGAATACGAGAAAATCGTTGAAGGCCTGCACCTTGTTGCGCTCGGCCGGCCGATGCGTCTCCAGCACCAGTGCTGAAGCGCCGACAAAGGCAAAATTCCAGCCAACGCCAAGCACGATGAGCGTCGCCCAGAAATGCAGCGCGGTGATGCCGGACAGGCCGATGCCCGCGGCGGCCGCTTCCAGCACCAGCCCCAGGGCGACGATGCGCGGCGCGCCAAATCGGGAGATCAGCGAGCCCGTGAAGAAGCTCGGCCCGTACATCGCCACGATGTGCCACTGAATGCCAAAATTGGAATCGCTGACCGTGAGCCCGCACATCTTCATGGCGAGCGGCGCCGAGGTCATCACCAAATTCATCATGGGATAGGCGATCACGCCGCACAGCGCGGCCGCGATGAAACGCGGCTGCCGCGCAATCGTAAACAGCGGACGCCCGCCATGCAGGTCGGCGGGCGCGGGCCTTGGCGCCTCGACGCCCGCCAGCACCGCCATCGCAACCAGCGCGACCGCGGCCTGGATCACAAAGCTGAAGGCGAACAGATAAGGCGGCCAGACGTCCATGGTCCATTGCACGAGCTGCGGCCCGAGCACGCCGGCAAACACGCCGCCCGCCATCACCCAGGACACCGCTTTCGGCCGGAAGGCGGCGCTGGCGCCGTCGGCGGCCGCGAAGCGATAGGATTGCGCGACCGAGCCGTAGAGGCCGCCGAGAAAGGTCGCAAGGCAGAACAGCCAGAATTGGCCGCGCAGGATGGCAAGCGCGCCGAGCGCGCCTGTAATCACGCCGCATCCGGTGCCGATGAAGAAGGCGACGCGCCTGCCATAGGCCCGCGAGATCCAGCCGGTCGGCAGCGTTCCGCTGGCCATGCCCAGCACGTACATCGACAGCGGCACGGTCGCGAGCGACACGGTCGGCGCCAGCGTTGCGCCGACGATCGAGCCGGTGGCGAAGATGACGGCTGAATTGGCGCCGGTCAGCGCCTGTGCCGCAGCGAGCCGCACGACATTGGCCCGCGCCCGCGCATCGCCGGCCGCCTCCTCAGTGGCTGTCACGTCGATCATCGGCAATTCCCGCCGGGCCCCGGCGGAGCCTTTTGTGGCCGGCACTATGGGGAGAGCGCCTGCGGCGATCAACCGCCGCAAACGGGCGCGCGCCATGCGAGAAACGGCCAACTTCGCAATTGTCCCGGTCGCGACCGAAGTCCTCAACGCGAGCGCGTGAACATCAGGATCAGATTGTTAGCGGGCATCTCGAACGTTTCCGCGAGCGTGAAGCCCACGCCTTCGGCAAGGCTCGTGACGTCGGCGACGTCGCGCACGCCCCATTCCGGATCCTGCGCACGCAGGCTGGTATCGAACACCGCGTTGCTGACCGCCGTATGCCGGCCGTCGCGCTTGAAGGGTCCATAGAGGAAGAGCCGTCCGTCCTCGCGCAGATGCCGCGCCGCGCCCGCGATCAGGCCCTCCGCCACGCGCCATGGCGCAATGTGAATGACGTTGGCGCAAAATACTGCGAGCAGCTTTCCCGGAGCGCTGCCATCGCTTGCTGCTATCGACCAGTCGGGATCGGAGAGATCGATCCGCTGCGGCGAGCGGACGTTGGGCAAGCCGGCGGCGGCGCGCCAAGCCGCAATGCTTTTGAGGTGCGCCGAGCTCAGATCACTCGGCCACCAGGTGATGTCAGGGCTTTGGCGAGCAAAATACACCACATGCTGGCCGGTGCCGCTGCCGGCCTCCAGCACGTCTCCGGCCCGGCCAGCGAGGAACTTCTCCAGCACCGCCCAGATCGGCTGGTGGTTGCGGTGAAACGCCGGCGCGTCGAGCCGCCCGTCCGGTTCGGCCGGCCGGCCATCACGGCCGAATTCGGGGACATGGTGCGTCACAAAACTCTCCCGCCTCGCTCTAACTGCCCGCCTGGCGCATCGGAAAAATCCTCTGTCTCCTGTCGCAACCCCGGCACAATCCGGCTATTCCGGAACGATTAACCCCTACTTTGACCTTGCCTTTAGTCCGCATTGCCAGCCGATAGGCTTTGTGCTTTTGACTTTCCATATAATGGCCGAGCGACCATCGACGAACGTCAGGGAAATTGCCTTGATCGCCTTCCCTTTCAGGAACTTCGCGCCGCTGCTGTCGCTGATGGTCATGCTCGCTGCTGCAGGCACGGCGCATGCCCAAACCGCGGCCACCGAGGGACAAAAACTCGCATTCGATCGCGGCAAGGGCAATTGCCTGACCTGCCATGTGATCAAGGGCGGTGAAAATCCCGGCACAATCGGACCGGAACTGTCCGACATGAAAAGCAAATACAAACGCGACGAATTGGTTGCGATCGTATTCGATGAAACCAAGCGCAATCCGCAGACCGCGATGCCTCCATTCGGACGAAACCGGATTTTGACCGAGAAGGAGATCAACGCGATCGTGGATTTCCTGCAGACCCTTTGAAGGCCCGTGCAGCTTCAGGAGATTTGTATGAGCATCACTGAAAAGCAATTGTCGCGACGCGTGATCCTGCAAGGCACATGCGCGGTCGCCCTTGTCGGCCTCGGCGCGGCGTCGTTCGGTGGCCCGGCCCTTGCCGCGGCCAATGACAAATATCCGGAAGAGGCGTTCAAGCAGAAGAGCGACGCTGACGCGATCAAGGCGCTCTACGGCAAGACGGCGGAAGCTTCCGACAAGATCAAGCTCGATGCGCCCGAGATCGCCGAGAACGGCGCGGTTGTTCCGGTCTCGGTCACCACAACGCTTCCCGACGTCACCTCGATCTCCTTCCTGGTAGCGGAGAACCCGATCGTGCTGGTCGCCTCCTACAAGCTGCCGGCAGGCACCGTGCCGGCCGTCTCCAACCGCATCAAGATGGCGAAGACCAGCAAGGTGACCGTGCTCGTCGAGGCCGGCGGCAAGCTGTACCGCACCGACAAGGAAGTCAAAGTCACCGTGGGCGGCTGCGGCGGATAGAAGGAGCAATTCCATGGCATCGACCATTCGCGTGCGCGCCACCAATAATGGCGACATCACCGAGGTGCAGGCGCTGATCCAGCATCCCATGGACTCCGGCTTCGTCAAGGATTCCAAGGGCGATCTGATTCCGGCGCACTTCATCCAGCAGCTCACCTTCGAATATGACGGCAAGCCGGTCTTCCTTGCGGACTGGGGCGGCGGCATCTCCAAGGATCCGTACGTCAAGTTCGCCTTCAAGGGCGGCAAGAAGGGCGACGAGATCAAGGTGAGCTGGGTCGACAACAAGGGCGCCAGCGACTCCACGACGGCGAAGATCGGATGATGAAGCTGGGCTCTGCGATCCGCCTCGGCTTCTGTACGCTGGCGCTGGCCGCACTGGCCTTCGCGCGGCCGGCGGTTGCCGCCGACAAGATCGATCCGGTGGCGGACGCGAAGGCGTTCAAGAAATTCTTCTACGACAAGTTTCCCAAGCTGAAGCCGGAAGACTTCGTCAACGGTCCCTATTCGATGGACGAGGGCCTGCACAAGCAGTGGGTAGAGAAGGAAGAATTCCCGCCTTACGAATTCGCGGTCGAGGCGGGCAAGGAGATGTTCACCAAGCCGTTCAAGAACGGCAAGACCTATGAAGACTGCTTCCCGAACAAGGGCATCGGTATCCGCCAGAACTATCCCTATTTCGACGAGAAGGAAGGCAAGGTCATCACGCTGGAGCTCGCGCTGAACCGCTGCCGCGAGGCCAATGGCGAAGCGCCCTACTCCTATGTGAAGGACGAGATGGCCTCGCTCACGGCCTACATGGCCTTCACCGCGCGCGGCAAGCCGATGGACATCAAGATTCCGGACGATCCGCGCGCGCTCGCGGCCTACGAGCAGGGCAAGGAATATTTCTATTCCCGCCGCGGCCAGCTCAACTTCTCCTGCGCCACCTGCCATGTGCAGAGCCCGGGCGAGCGCATCCGCACCGAGGTGCTGGCGCCCGCACTCGGCATCGTCAACGCCATGCCGATCTATCGTTCGGAATGGTCGGGCATGGGCACGACCAGCCGCCGTTTCGTGACCTGCAACAGCCAGGTTCGCGGCGTGCCGTTCAATCCCCAGGACGATGAATACCGCAACGTCGAGTATTATCTGTCCTATGTTGCCAACGGCCTGCCGATCTCGGGGCCGGGAGCGCGGCCATGAAGATACGACTTGTTCTCCTCGCAGCGCTGCTGACGGCCGGCTCGGCGTTCGCAGCGTCGGAAGCCGACTACAAGGCGGCCTACGCCGCCGCCGAAGCTGCCAACAAGCAAGCAGGCGCGCTACGCAATCAGTGGACAACGACCGCGTCCACGCTCGCGGCGGCCAAGAAAGCCGCCGACGCCGGCGATTTCGAGAAGGCGACCGCGGCCGCCAGGGAAGCGGAAGCGCTGGCCAAAGCTTCGATTTTCCAGGCGACTTCCGAGAAGACGCTCTGGAAGGAGATGGAGATACGCTAAAGCGTACTCCGCGCGCGGAAAAGGAGACATGACCATCCGCCGCCGTACTTTTCTCAAGGCAGCCGGCTTCGCCGCGCTCTCGGCCGGCATGCCGCGGCTTGCGCGAAGCGCCGACAGCGCGAGCGTCTACGACATCGAGAAGTTCGGCAATGCGCGCATCCTGCACATCACGGACACGCATGCGCAGTTGCGGCCCGTGTTCTTCCGCGAGCCCAGCGTCAATCTCGGCGTGGGCGAGATGCAGGGCAAGCCGCCGCATCTGGTCGGCAAGGCCTTTCTCGAGCGCTTCGGCATCCGCCCGGACAGCGCCGACGCCTACGCCTTTACCTGCGTCGAATTCGAAAAGGCGGCCGGCCGTTTCGGCAAGCTCGGCGGCTTTGCGCATCTGAAAACCCTGATCGACAAGCTGCGCAGCGAGGCAGGGAAAAACCGCTCGATGCTGCTCGATGGCGGCGATCTCTGGCAGGGCACCGGGTTTGCCAACGCCGTGCAGGGCGCCGACATGGTGGAAGCGGCCAACCTGCTCGGCATCGAGGCGATGACCGGGCATTGGGAATTCACCTATGGCGAGCAGGCGCTGCGCGACAATCTCTCCCGCTTCAAGGGCGAGTTTCTGGCGCAGAACGTGTTCCTCACCGAGGAAGCGGCCTTCAACGACTCCAAGGCGTTCGATGCCGCATCGGGCCGTGTCTTCAAGCCGAGCATGATCAAGGAGATCGGCGGCCACCGCGTGGCAGTGATCGGCCAGGCCTTCCCCTACGTGCCGATCGCCCACCCGAAACGCTTCACGCCGGACTGGACTTTCGGCATCCGCGACGAAGAGCTGCAGAAGCTGGTCGCCACCTTGCGCGACAACGACAAGGTCGACGTGGTAATTCTGCTGTCGCATAACGGCATGGATGTCGATCTCAAGCTCGCAAGCCGCGTCACCGGCATCGATGTCATCCTCGGCGGACACACCCACGACGCCGTGCCGCAGCCGATTGCCGTGACCAATGCCGGCGGGGTGACGCTGGTTACCAATGCCGGCTCCAACGGCAAATTCCTCGCCGTGCTCGATCTCGAGATCGCCAAGGGCAGGGTCACCGATGTCCGCTACCGCCTGTTGCCGGTGTTCTCCGAACTCCTCAAACCGGATGCGGCGATGCAGGCGCTGATCGACAAGGTGCAGGCGCCGTACGCCGCGGCCTATGCCGAAAAGCTCGGGACCGCCGACCGCCTGCTCTACCGCCGCGGCAATTTCAGCGGCACCATGGACCTTCTGATCTGCGACGCGCTCCGCACCGAGCTCAACGCCGAGATCGCGCTGTCTCCCGGATTCCGCTGGGGCACCACGGCGCTTGCCGGCCAGCCATTGACCATGGAAGACATTCTCGCGGAAACCGCGATCACCTATCCCGCCACCTACATGCAGAAGATGACCGGGGCGCAGATCCGCGACGTGCTGGAGGATGTCTGCGACAACCTCTTCAACGCCGACCCGTATTACCAGCAGGGCGGCGACATGGTCCGCGTCGGCGGCCTCACCTACACCTGTGCGCCGGCGGAAAGCGCCGGCAGGCGCATCTCCGAGCTGAAGCTCGAAAATGGTCACCGGCTTGAAGCCGGCAAGACCTACAAGGTCGCGGGCTGGGCCTCCGTCAACGAGCAGAGCGGCGCGCCGGTATGGGATATCCTCGCCAGGCATCTTCGCGCCGGCCGGCCGCCGAGCCGGCAAGGTCCGGGCGTGACGCTGCAGGGCGTCGATGGCAATCCGGGGATCACGGGGCCGGGATGACACGCTTGACGACGTATCTGCAGGTCCTCACGGCCGCGCTGTTGTTCGCGGTTACACCTCTCCGTGCGCAGCAAATTCCGTTACAGGACAAACCCTTCGCCGAGCACAAGGTCGTGCTGCAACTCTCCGAGAACGATCCGAAGAAGCAGGGCCTCGTCGTCAGCGTCGCCAACAACCTCATGAAGTTCTACGACCCCGACAAGGTCGCGATCGAGATCGTCGCCTTCGGTCCCGGAATCGATCTCCTCAAGCCCGACAATCCCGCCCGCAAGGCGGTCGAGAGCCTGGTCGCGCAGGGCGTGCGCGTCGACATTTGCCTCAATACCGTCGACACCATCGAGCGCGACACCGGCAAGCGGCCGGAATTCATTTCCGTCGCAACGCCGGTGCAGGTCGGCGTCGCGCAAATCCTGCACCTGACCGAAAACGGCTATACGCTGGTCAAGCCCTGAACCCGGAACCGTCATTGCGAGCGAAGGCGGACGCCATCCACGGATGGACAGAAGGGCTGGCATTACGTCGCCTCTGATGTGATACAGTCGGCAATCAAAGCCCGCGGTGAACGCCATGATCTTCCGCCAGTTGTTCGACAGTGTCTCCGGCACCTACAGCTACCTGCTCGCCAGCCGTCACGGCGGCGAGGCGCTGATCCTCGACCCCGTGCTGGAAAAGGCCGACCGCTATTGCCAGCTCCTGCGCGAGCTCGATCTCAAGCTGGTCAAGGCCGTGGATACCCATCTGCATGCCGACCATGTCACCGGCCTTGGCGAACTGCGCGACCGAACCCACTGCATCACCATCATGGGAGAGCAGAGCAAGGCCGACGTGGTGTCGATGCGGGTATCCGACGGCGACAAGGTGACCATCGAGGGCCTTACCCTCGACGTCATGTACACGCCCGGCCACACCGACGATTCCTACAGCTACCTGATGGGCGACCGTGTCTTCACCGGCGACACGCTGCTGATCCGCGGCACGGGCCGCACCGACTTTCAGAACGGCTCCTCGCGGGCGCAATATGATTCGATCTTCAACCGCCTGTTGAAGCTGCCGGAAGAGACGCTGGTGTTTCCGGCTCACGACTACAAGGGCGATACCGTCTCCACCATCGGCGAGGAGAAGCGCTACAATCCGCGTCTGCAGGTGAAGTCGGTCGACGAGTATGTCGAGCTGATGGCCAGTCTGAAGCTGCCCAACCCGAAGATGATGGATGTGGCGGTGCCAGCCAACATGCATGTCGGCCTGCATCAGGATGAGCTGATCAAGCAGGGGCTGTCGCTGACGGCGCGCGATGCGATCGCAAGCCTCGGCCGGCCGGAAATCCTGCTGGTCGATTTGCGCGAGACCGGCGAGCGCAACAAGCACGGCATGCTGGCCGGCGCCCTGCATGCGCCCTATGGCAGCATCGAGGAAAGCCTCAAGCCCGGCGGCATGTTGCGCGAGGTCGCAGGCGCCAGCGGCCGCCGCATCGTGTTCTTCTGCGCCTTCGGTGAGCGCTCGGCGATGGCGGTCAAGGCTGCCAGGGAGGCCGGCCTTGCCAACACCGCCCATATCGATGGCGGCATGGACGCCTGGAAGAAGGCCGGCGGCCCGGTGATGCACGCATAGCCTTTAAAGCCGCTATCGCACCACCCTCTTCAGCTCGGACGCAAGCGCATTCAGTGCGTCCGCCAGCATGACGCCGCCGCACTCGGTCATGCGCTCGGGAATGACGATGCGCTTCCACTGCGGATAGAAATGCTCCAGCGCCGGATGCAGCAGAAAGGCGCGGCCTTCATCCTCGGCGCGCTCGCCCGCGTCGGAGACGACCAGAAAATCCGGCTTCAGCTTGATGATCTCCTCCATCGAGACGAAGCCGCCGAAGCTGATGCCGAGTTCGCCGGCGGCGCTGGCGAGTCCGGCCTCCGCCAGGATGGCGCCGACAAAGGACTCGCGGCCGGGCACCCAGCCGCGGCGCGACAGCGGCAATATGCGCAAATGCCTTCCCATCGCCGCCTGCTTCGCGCCGGCAATCGCCGCATCCAGCCGCGCGATTTCGGCTCTGGCGCGCTCGGGATGGCCGGCCAGATCGCCCATCTGGAGAATCTGCTCGCGCACGTCGGCGAGCGTGCGCGGGATCGGGAATTCGACGAGGTTCTGACCGTTGGCCTTGAGAAGGTCCCGCGTCGAGCGCTTGTCGAAATCGCTGGCGGCGACGACGTCGGGCTTGAGCATCAGGATGTCTTCGGCGCCCCCCGCGAGGACCGGGAATTGATGCACCTTGTCGCCCAGCCCCTGCCGCGCGTCGCGCGAGAAGCGGGACAGGCCCATGATCTGCGCGGGATCGGCAATCGCGAGCAGCAGTTGATCCGTGCAGATGTTCATGGAGACGATGCGCGGCGCAGCGGACGCGCCCGCTGGCAAAGCCAGTGCCGCCGCCACGATCGCATGTGCCAGCCAGCTGCGCATCAGACGTCCGCCCACGGCACGATCACGGCCTCGTTCCGATATTCGGCGCGATAGGCGCTGATCCGGAAGACGTCGCGCATCACCTGTTCGGACAGCGCATCGACAGGCGCGCCCTGCGACACCAGCCGGCCCGCCGACAGCACCATGACGTGGTCGGCAAACCGCGCGGCAAGGCCAAGGTCGTGCGTCACCACGACGACGAGAACGCCGCCATCGGCGGCCGCACGAAGGCTCGTCATGACGTCGATCTGGTGACGCGGATCGAGCGAGGCGATCGGCTCGTCGGCGAGGATGACCGGCGCTTCCACGGCGAGCACCCGCGCCAACGCGACGCGGCTGCGCTCGCCACCCGACAGTTCCGTGACGCGGCGGTCGGCGAACTGCACGACGTCTGCCGAATGCATCGCGCGCGATACAGCCTCGATATCCCTGGGCGTCATTCGCGCTGGATCGGTGACGCCGTGCGGAAAGCGGCCGAGCGCAACGACATCGCGCGCCGCGAGCGGCCAGTGCACGACGTGGCCCTGCGGCAGATAGGCAAAGCGTTTTGCACGCTCGCGTAGCGGCAAGGAGGAGAGCATGTCGCCGCGTATGTGCACTGCGCCGGTGGAAGGCACGAGCCCGGCGAGCGCGCGCAGCAGCGTCGTCTTGCCCGCACCGTTGGGACCGACCAGCGCCACGAGATGCCCCGCCGACAGCGCGAGCGACACCTTCGTCAGCACCGTGCGGCCCGCCAGGGCCACGCCGAGATTTTGCGCCGTGAGCAAGGTCATGTCACGCCCCCGCCCAGCGCCCGGCGCTCGCGCCGGATCAGATAGAGGAAGAACGGCACCCCGATGATCGAGGTCAGCACGCCGACCTTGATATCGGAGGTGGATGGGATGATGCGCACCGCGATATCGGCGGCGAGCAGCAATGCAGCGCCGGCGAGCGCACTCGGCAGCAGCAGCCGCGCCGGATCGTGGCCGATCAGGGGCCGCATCAGATGCGGAGCGACGAGGCCGATGAAGCCGATGGTGCCGGTCACCGCGACCGCGCCGCCGACGCCGAGCGCAACGCCGAGAATCACCACCAGCCGCAGCCGCGCCACGTCGACGCCGAGGCTTTGCGCGGTTTCTTCCCCAAGGGTCAGCGCGCGGAGGGCGCTGCGCCGGCTGAACAGGACGAGGCCACCGAGCAGGATGAAGGGCAGTGCCAGCGCGACATGTTGAAAGCTGCGATCCTCCAGCGAACCGAGCAGCCAGAAGGCGATTTCCAGCACGACAAAGGGGTTTTGCGAGAGGTTCATCACCAGCGCGGTAGCTGCACCGGCAAGGGCCGAGATGGCAAGGCCTGCGAGGATCAGGATCAATAGACCCGCATTGCGGCCGGCGATGGCGAGCAGTGCGAACACCGACACGAAAGCTGCGGCGATGGCGGCAACGGGCAGCGCATAGGAGCGCACGTCGGCGAGGCCCAGCGCGATCACCGCCACGGCGCCGAAGGCGGCCGATTGCGGCGCGCCGAACAGCGAGGGCGAGGCCAGCGGATTACGCAGCAAACCCTGCAGCGCCGCACCCGAGAGGCCGAGAATCGCGCCGATGGCAACCCCAAGAATCATCCGCGGCAGACGAATCTCGCGCACGATCACCTGCGCCACGTCGCTGCCGCCGCCGAACAGCGCCTGCGTCACGGCGATGGGCGACAGCCGTACCGCGCCGATGCCGAGCGAAAGCAGCGCCAGCAGCACGACAAACAGCGACATCGCCAGCGTCACGCCGATACGGCGGCGTGCGGCGGCCTCGGTTGCAATCGCAAAACTCTCAACGCTCATCCATCGACCTGTTGCAGGAATGACGCATTCTGCGAAAAGCTATTCGCAATGATTACGGCCGGGCACAAGTCGCCGCGAACAAAGAGCGTACCGCGGCCTTGCCGCGAGACAGGCGGCATTGACACCGGTTCCGGCGCAATCCTAGATGACCGCGACGGTTCCCCGTTTGGGGATCAAAAGGGAATGCGGTGAGGGGGAATTCCCCCGATGCCGTGGCTGCCCCCGCAACTGTATGCGGTGAATCCTTCGTCATATGCCACTGGGAATCTCGGTCCTGGGAAGGCGGCGAAGGGTAACGACCCGCGAGCCAGGAGACCTGCCGTCAGCCGTGGTCACACGCGAAGATGTCGGTCGGGGAGTACAGACATTAGCTTCGCCAGCGCTTTTTGCGATGGTGGGCCCTGGTTCGCTGTGACGTGCCACTGACGTCATACCGAGGTCCGAACCAATGTCTTCCGCCAGCACAGCCGCCAAGCGGCATCGCGCGGTCTTTCTCGCCACCACTGTTCTCGCCTTCAACGCCGGCGCGGCGCATGCGCAAAATGTTGCCGCCACCGTATTGCCGCCGGTCGAGGTCTCTCCGCCGACCGACCAGAACAAGACCCGCGCCCGGCCAACCTATGACGAGAGCGGCAGCACGCCGCGGCCGGCACGCACCACCGCGCCGTCGCGCGGCGCCGGCACTGGATCCTCGAATGCCCCGAGCACGGGAACGGGGACCGGCGAAGGCAGCGGCGGCACCGGCGGCCTGCAGTTCAACGGCATTGTCGGTACCGCTTCTACCGTCATCACGGCGAACGATATCGCCAATTCGCCCTACTACACCCTGCCTGAAATCCTCGGCCAGGTGCCGGGGGTGCAACTGACGTCCCTCTTTGGCGGCGTCAACGGGGTCGGCACCACGGTCGACCTGCGCGGCTTCGGCGCGTTCGCCAAATCCAACAGCCTGATTCTGATCAACGGTCGCCGTCTCAACGACATCGACATGGCCGCCGTCGACCTCTCCACGATTCCACTGAATTCGATCGAACGGGTAGAGATCACCCGCGGCAACAGCGGCGCGGTGCTCTATGGCGACTACGCCATCGGCGGCGTGATCAATATCGTGACCAAGAGCGGCGTCGCAGGTCCGCCGGTGGCGATTCGCGGCGAGGCCGGGGCCGGGTCCTTCAACACGCGCCTGGCCAACGTCTCGGCCTCGACCAATTACGGCCCGTGGTCGACGTCGTTCTATGGCAATGCCGTGAAATCCGACGGCTATCGCGAGAACAACGCGCTCGACCAGAGGAACGGCATCGCCAGCGTCAACTACACGACGCCCGACCTCCAGGGCTTCTTCACCGTGACCGGTGACGACCGCAAGCTCGGCCTGCCCGGGTCCCGGCTGGTCGATCCGTCCATCGGCCTCGACGAGCTCGCCACCAATCGCAGGGGCACCAGCACGCCGTTCGATTTTTCCAATCAGCAGGGCAAGAGCGCCACCGCCGGCTTCACCAAGACCATCATGAACGGGGTCGACCTGATCGTCGATGGCGGCTACCGGCAGAAGGACACGCAGGGCGGATATTTCGGCACCGTCTTCGCGCCCAGCTTTGCCTCGAACTATGTCGAGGCCCGCTTGAAGCAGTGGTCGATCACGCCGCGGATCAGCGTGAGGAACCTCATCTTCGGCATGCCCTCGCAGATTCTCACCGGCATCGACTATTACGATGCGGTCTACCATCAGGATCAGTCCAGCTTCCAGGGCATGCTGCCGACCCACCGATATGACCTGAACCAGAAATCGATCGCGGGCTACTGGCAACAGACCATCGGCATCGCGCCGACGACCGATATTTCCTATGGCGGCCGAATCCAGAACATGCGGTTGGATGCGCGGGATACTTTCGATCCGTTCGCCTCACCGTTTGCGTTCGGCATCCAGGGCCTGCCGCTGCGAACCGAGGAAACCCAGTACGCGCTGCATGCCGGCATCGAGCACCGCCTCAACGACGTGTTCACGCTGTTCGGACGCGCCGCCCGCGCGTTCCGCACGCCCAATGTCGACGAGCGCGTCGCCTCGGGGCCGTCTTTTGACCAGTTCTTCAACCCTATCCCGCAGACCTTCCTGCTGAAGACCCAGACCTCCCATGATATCGAGGGCGGCTTCCGCATCAGGTCAGGCGGCTTCCAGAACCAAACCAGCGTCTATCTGATGGATCTCGAGAACGAGATCCATTTCGACCCGGTCAACTTCTTCAACTACAACCTCGACCCGACGCGCCGCTACGGCCTGGAGACGGCCTCCTCGCTGCGCGTCAGCGAGACCCTGCTGCTGCGGGCCGGCGGCGCCTATACGCGGGCGATCTTCCGCGAGGGCCCCTTTGCCGGCAAGGACATCCCGCTGGTGTCGCGCTACACGGCGAGCGCGGGCGTAACCTGGAACGTCTGGCAGAATTATCTCGTGTTCGACGCCACGCTGCGGGCCTGGAGCGAGCGCTTCATGGATAACGACCAGGCCAATACCCAGCGCCGTATCCCGGCCGATGCGACGGTCGACCTGAAGCTCTCCGGCGCGGTTGATCATTTCTTCTGGTCCTTCACCGTGAACAATCTGTTCAATGCGCTCTACTACGACTATGCGGTCGCAAGCTCCTTCACGCCGGGCCGCTTTGCCGCCTATCCGCTGCCCGGCCGCAGCTATCTGCTGAAGGCAGGCGTGACCTTCTGATGCACGGCCACTCATTCCGGGGCGCGCCGAAGGCGCGAGCCCGGAATCTCAAGCTTCCCCGATGCGTAACTGCGCATCTGCGGTCTGATGCTGACGCACCATCCCGGAAGACGAGAGCCGCCGGCTTGCCCCTTGCACCCGGAACGGTATGCTTCCCGGCCATAGGCCGGGAGGATGTTGTTTCATGTTTTTTTCAGCTCGCGCGGGCCGGCAGGCATGACGATAGCCGCCGGTGCGCTCGCCATGCTGCGGCGGGGAATTGCCGATCCCGATACACAATGGAGCCTCGGGACATTTGGAGCGATCGCCGAATTCTCGCGCGATGAGGACGAGCCTGCGCAAGTCACGATGGCAGGCGACATCCTCTCCACCGTCACCGGGCGCGGCGGCATTGCGCTGCGGCTCGATCCCCGGCTCCGGCCATTTGCGTCCGAAAGCCTCAGCAAGACCGGCTGGAATCAGCGCGTGGCGCTGTGCCTGCCGGAAGAGGCCTGCCCGATGAACCGCGAGGCGTGCTCACCGAACTCGGCGCCGACACGCAGGCGCTGCGCGCCGAGCATCGCGGATCCATCCTGTTCGACCTCGGCCTCGGTGCGTTGCAGGCGGATTTCTGCGTGCGTATTGACGATGAAGATACCGCAGCCAGCCTCCGGCTGCATGCCGGGCGGCCGATCTTCGAGGCCGGCAATCCCGCGATGGGAATTATCCTGCACGCCAATCCGCATCGCGTCTTCGTCAGCCGGCTCGGCCGCATCGAGGTGCATCAACCGATCCCGCCGGCAACGGGCAAGAGCCCCGACGGGCCGCACACCCATGTGCTGCCGAAACTCCTGAACAGCGGCCGCACCCATCCGGCGACGGAGGCGATCCCGCCAGGATGGATTCCCTGCGCGCATCTCTACCCGCCTCATCCGACGCGGGACGGCCTCGGTCAACCGCGCTCCTTCGAGGCCGGTCATCTCGATTCCTTCCAGGCTATGATGGCGGTATTCGGCGATCCCGTGACCATGGCAATCAAGCAGCGCGTGCGCGAAGCCGTCCGGGCCGGAAAACGGCCTGCCGAGCTGACGCAGGATCGCCACGGACGCGCCGCCGCCCGCATTGCGCTGCGGCAGATGAAGGCGATGGGCGATGCTTCGCCCGCATTGCCGGCATGGCTGGCGAAGCTCGATCAGGGTAATCTTGACCAGACTGACGACGAAGCCGCGCTGCATGGCGGCAGCTGAAAAGGTATCGCGGAGCAAGGCGCATGGCAGGCAGGGACAGACGAGGCAAATCTCCGAAGGACGATGGCGAGCCGAAACAGCCGCCGCGGTCGAAGGCCGATAACGACGATTACGAGGACGGCGACATTGCGACGCCGAAGAACGATCGCTACGGCAACGACGACGAGCCGTTGGAGTAAGCATTGATCGCCGCCTCGGTCAAAGCCGGGGCAATGCATGCGCGTGGCACTGCGCGACTGGAGCCACAGTCTTCGCGATCGGTATGGGTCGCAGCCTGCGCCGGGACGACAAGTGTGCATGCGGTCCAACACCGCCGCCCTACGATTCTCGCAAGACCTGGCATAGACTGGATCACCCGCCCCGCGCGTCGGGTGGGTTGCCCAAGGGGGTAACCGGTCATGATAAAGGTCAACTGGGCGCAGGTCGGCAAGGTCACCGAACCCGGCCGTTACATGTTCAGGTTCGGCTTCGTGATCGTCACCGCCGAGGACCTTGCGATCTGGCAAAGATATCCGCAAGCCGCGTTCACGCTGATCCCGATTTTTTCTCCGGGGCCGCAGGAGGAATACAAGCTCGGCGCGTTCGATGTGGGAGACGCGGCCACGGAATCGTAGGGTGGGGTTAGCCGTGCCACGATCCCGGACGCTGCAGAGATTACGGGTGCAGCGCGTGACCCCACCGACCACGACAGGATGACAGGTTACGCCTTGCAGCTTCACGCGTGGAAATTTTGGAGGACGTGGCGCGGCTAATCCATCCTACGTCAACTTCTCGATCTCGGCGATGCTCCTCACGTCGAGCAGATGCTGGCCGAAGCCGCCGCGCGCGATCTTTACGGACGATGCAGGCGAGGCCAGCAGCAGCGCGAGCGTCATTGCCAGAGGCAACGCTCCAAGGCGGTCGTGTGCCAGCGGAGTCAGCTCTTCGGTGCTGCCGGCGTAGGGACCGCTGTGGTCGAGGATGCGGCCAAACTCGCGCGCAATGGCGCGGCGCGTGCCGCCGCGCGCGGCGAGCCCAAGCAACGCCTGCATGGCAAGATGCGTCACCACGCCGGCGCGGCTTTCGGGCAAGGGGGCGGGCTCCTCGCCCAGCGAGACGCGCAGGAGCAGCGTGACGAGATCAGTGCCGGCGACCCATGCGTTGAACGGCTCGACCAGCCGCGGGTTGCAGTCGATGAGGAGCGGCGTGCCGCCATCGCCTGGCATGATGTAATCGACCGAGAGACCGCCGTGCCAGTCGAGCGCGGCGCCGAGCCTTTCGAGGTAGAGGCGAACGTCCGGTCGACGCACGCTCTGCTTGACCGCTTCGCCGCCGCCGACGCCGGGCGTGACCTGCCGGTAGGCGTGAAAGCCGACGAGCCTGCCGCGGCAGAACACCGACTGAGCTTTCTCCGTCGTGCCGTCGACCATGTCCTGCACCAGCACTTCATCAAAGCTGCCGCTCGAGTCGATCTCGTGCAGCACGCTCGCGAGCTCGCTCTCATTGTGCACGAAATGGATGCCGCGGCTCGCGGTGCCCACCGAGGTCTTCACCACGGCCGGAAAATGCGTCGCCCCGCGCGGCTCGGACTGCGACTTCAGGATGCGTGTCGGCGGCTGCGGCAGGTCGAGGCGCGCAAGCAGGCGGCTGAAAGAGGCCTTGCCGTGTGCCGCGCGATAGCTTTCGAAAGAGGGCAGCGCAACGGCGACGCGGCGCTTAAGGCGATCCTGCACTTTCGCGAACAACAGCCCCTGCTCGTGCGTCGGCAGCAGCACGTCGAAGCGGCCGTTTGCGAGCAGTCCTTCGACGAAGGCGAGGAAACCCGCGGGATCGCGGCGCAGCCCCGGACAGCGGTGGAACTTGCGCACGAAGCGCGAATAGCGCGCCAGGCACCAGGGCGAGGGATCGCAGATCTCGACGTGATGGCCTGCCAGCCCAAGGATGGTGATGGCCTCGCGGGCGGAGGTCGATGAGCCCTCGGGGAGGAGGATGCGCAGCGGTTTTGCGGGAACGGTCATGATCTCGATATTTGCCCGCACCAGGAAGCAATGTCTCCGGATTTAACGCCGCACTCGGCCGTGCTGGCGGGCTGAAAAGGAAGCTGCCATGCAGCGGCGTTCATGGACAGATAACCCCTTTGGCCGATAGTTTGGGGCTGCCTTCGGAGAGCCCTGCCGGGCGGATTCCAACCGGGTTTCCAAAGAGATATGGCCGACGTCCTGGCTGCACCGCAACAAGCGAAAGCCGATAGCTCGCTACGCACGCTGATCGCGATCTCGGTCGCGCATTGGCTGAGCCATTTTCATCTGTTCGTGCTGCCGATGCTGTTTCCGTTCCTCAAGGCACAGCTCGGCGTTGGCTATATCGAACTCGGCTTTGCGCTGACCGTGCTCGGCGTGGTCTCGGGCCTGACACAGGCGCCGATCGGCTATCTCGCCGACCACTATGGCGCGCGAAAGGTGCTGCTGATCGGGCTGTGCGTCGGCGGCCTTGGGCCGATCCTTCTCGGGCTGCATCTGTCATACAACTCGCTGATCGTCTGTGCCGCGCTGCTCGGCCTCGCCAACAGCGTTTATCACCCTTGCAACTACGCCATCCTCGCCGCCCACATGGACGAGGCGCGGATGGGCCGCGCCTTCTCGGTGCACACCTTTGCCGGCTTCCTTGGCGGGGCGGTGGCACCCGCGATCATGGCGGCGCTGGTGGCGAGCCTCGGCGGCGCCGGCGCGCTGATGGTGGCGGGCGCGATCGGGCCTGCGGTGGCCTTTTTGATGATCGCGATGAGCCTGCCGGAAGCGCGCGCGGCGAAGCACAAGCAAGGCGATGACTCACTGAAGCCAAACGTCCTGACGCCTGAGATCATGGTGCTCACGATCTTCTTCATGCTGCTGGGCCTGTCAATTTCCGGCATCAGCAATTTCGGCGTAGTCGCGTTGATGAGCGGCTATGACGTCGTGTTCGCGACCGCGAATCTGGCGCTGACATGCTTTCTTGGCGCCAGCGCAATCGGCGTGCTCGCCGGCGGATTTCTGGCCGATCGCACCGAGCGGCATGGCCAGGTGGCCGCGGCCTGCTTTGCGGTCAACGCGGTGATCGTGCTTGTGATCGCGATTGTCACCCTGCCCTCGCTCCTGCTGACCGTGCTGATGACGGTTGCGGGCTTCCTCGGCGGCGTGATCGCGCCGTCACGCGACATGCTGGTGCGCAATGCCGCTCCCCCGGGTGCTGCGGGCCGCGCCTTCGGCATCGTCTCCACCGGCTTCAATTTCTCCGGCATTCTGGCGCCGCTGCTCTACGGCTTCATCATGGATCAGCACATGCCGCGTTGGGTGTTTGGGGCTTCCGTCATTTTCATGGTGATAACGGTGCTGCTGGCGCTGGTCACCGACCGCAAGGCCAAGGGGCCGACCGAGCCGGCGGCGGTGCATTAGATTGCTGATACCCTCCGTCGTCATGCGGGGCTTGTCCCGGGCATCCGCGGCTTGCTTTATGTGGCCAGCCAAGGTGTGGATGGCCAGGCTTGTCCAGGACAAGCCCGGCCATGACGAAAGGAAGAATGCTGAACTGCTGGGCTGACGACTAGCGCGGCGCGAGCGAGACTGGCGCCGCGG
>JAEZEU010000287.1 GCA_023432885.1 Pseudomonadota bacterium
GCCTCAACCGTGCGCTGCAATTCAGTGAGTGTGAATTCGCTCGGCAGAAGTTCAAACACCACCGGGCGGTATTTCAGTTTCGCGCGCAACCGGGCGATCGCGGTCGCAAGGATGCGGCGGTGGTCGAAGCGCATGGGCTCGCCGAGCCTTGGCGGTGCCTTGCGCGACAATGCTGCGGCGCGGCCGTCGCGCCGGGCTTCCTCGACCAGTCCCGCCTCGTAGAGCAGCTCGTAGCGATCGAGCACACGCTCCTCGTCCCATTGCGAGCCGTCGCCGCCGAAGTACAGCCGCACGCGATCCTTGCGGCTGAGCGCGCGGATGGCCTCCGTCGCTTCGGCCGGCTGCGCGGCCCAGCGGGTGAGCTCGGGCAGGATGTCGCGCTCGATCATGGCGGGCCGGTCGGTACGCCAGTCCTCCCAGGGAAAGTAGCGATACCATGGCTCGAAATGCGCGCCGGGCGCGCGCTGGCCATTGTCGGCGGCGCGCGTCAACGCGAGATAGCCGATCGAGGCGACATGGACGTCGGTGTCGCCGGGCACGGTGTGCCGGCCGCGATCGCCGAACGTGTAGAGCTGCTCGACATAGCCGAGACGAAGCCCTGCCTGTTCCTGCACCCAGGCCCGGAGGCCGATTTCGAAGGTTCGGTGCGCCACCGCATCGAACGGGCCGAATGGGAGGCCTGCGAGATCGTCCGGCGCGCCGCCCGAGGCGATCAGGATCATCGGCTCATTGCCTTCGATCGCGACGATCGCCGCGGTCAATCCTATCTCGATCGGCGTCAGAAGCTTGTCGCTCATCCGGCGTCGGTTTCTTCCCTCAATCGAGATCGACGCGGAAGGGACGGCCTTCCGCCACCATGTTGCCGGGCCCCATCTCGTCGAGGGCGCGCAGCATCCGTCCGTCACGGCCGAGCAGTCTGTCGGCGAGGCTGACGATCAGCCGGTTCGGCGATGCAATGGGGGAAGCCGCGCGGATTTGCCGGGCGATCGCCAACTCGTCCTTTTGCGGGTTGAGCAGGCAGGCCGCGGCGAAGGCGCTGGCAGTGGAGCGGCTGATCCCGGCGTAGCAATGCACCACCATGGGCGCTGCGCGGTCCCAGCCCCTGACGAAGGCGAGCACCTTTTCGACGTGGACTTCGCAGGGCGCGACAAAACCGTCCATGTGCTCGGTGATGTCATCCATCGACACCTTGAGATGATTGGCCGCGAGCACCGACACCGGGCGCTCCACCTGGTCGACATTTGCCATCACGGTGAGCACATGGCTCGCGCCTGTGGCGCGCACGGTCTCGGGCAGGGCGGCAAGTGAACAGACGTGGATCATGATCGTCCTTTTGGGTTCTCTCCGAATTATAGGGCTGGCGGCAAGGCGGAGAAAGCCGCGTGAGGGCGCATATTCACTGCACAAGGCTGGCAAATCGCGCCAGGAACTTCTTTTCCGCCTTGGCCGCGGTCCATGGCGTCAGATATTCGCGCTCGGTCGCTTCCGGCAGACCGGGATCGCGGCCGAACAGGCGCCTTGCTTCGCTCTCGGAGAAGCCGGCCAATCGGGTTGCCTCCAGATATGCCGCACCGCGGTCGGCGGCCTTGATCTGCTGCGTGATTTCGCCGGCAAGCACGGCCGGGAGGCCGAAGCGGACGTGGATGGCCGACAACAGGCGCTTCTCCACCACCTTGTAATCGCCGCCGATCACGGCCTTGAACGGCGAGATCATGTCGCCGATCACATATTCCGGCGCATCGTGAAGCAGTGCAGCAAGGCGGAAGCGCGTGTCCACGCGCGGCGTCTGCTGGCGCATCACGCATTCGACCAGCAGCGTGTGCTGCGCCACCGAGAAGATGTGCGCGCCGCTTGTCTGGCCGTTCCAGCGTGCGACGCGCGCCAGCCCATGCGCGATGTCGGCGATCTCGATGTCGAGCGGCGAGGGATCGAGCAGGTCGAGCCGGCGGCCCGACAACATCCGCTGCCAGGCGCGCTCGGTGTCGTTCGATCGCGTCTTCATTTCATCTTCAGGCGCGGTGCGCGCGGCTTGTGGCCGCAGGCCTCGTGACAGAAGCAGGTGACGAGATGATCATTGACCATGCCGGTCGCCTGCATGAAGGCGTAGACGATGGTAGGACCCACGAACTTGAAGCCGCGCGAGGAGAGTTCTTTCGATATCTTGATCGACACCGGCGTCGAGGCCGGCACGCTCGCGGTCGTCTTGAACTGGTTGACCTTCGGCCTGCCGTCGACGAAGCCCCACAGCAATTTCGAGAAGCCGGGGCCTTTCTCCATGATGTCGAGATAGGACTTTGCGCTGGCGATCGCGCCCTCGATCTTGGCGCGGTTGCGCACGATGCCGGCGTCGTTCATCAGCGCGTGGATTTTCTTCGCGTTGTAGCGCGCGATCTTCTCCGGCTGGAAGTCATCGAAGGCGCGGCGGAAATTGTCGCGTTTGCGCAGGATGGTGATCCACGACAGGCCGGCCTGGAATCCGTCGAGGATCAGCTTTTCATAGAGCGCGCGATCGTCGTATTCCGGCACGCCCCATTCCGTGTCGTGATAGGCGACATAGACCGGGTCCTCTCCGGGCCAGGGGCAGCGCGTCTTTCCGTCGGGATGCAGTCGTGCGGTGCGGCTCATGCAACGGTCTGCTTCGGCGAGGGCCGCAATTCGTCCGGCTCGGCAATGCGGATCGGAAGACCGCCCGCGGTAAGCTGGACGCCGGCCGCAAGTGCGTCGGACACGCGGTCGGTGCGGATCAGGGCAAGGCCATGCCTGCCCGCGGTCGAACCCATCGTGCCGACCTGTTTGTCGCCGGCCAGGATCGGCTGGCCCGGCTCGGGCGAGAAATCGTCTAGGATGATCTTCACCGTGCGTGTGCGTGCCGTGCCGCGATGCTGCATCCGCGACACCACTTCCTGGCCGACATAGCAGCCCTTCTCGAAGTCGATGCCGTTGAGGCGGTCCATATTGGTCTCGTGCGGAAAGGCATCGCTGTACATGAAGTCGAGCCCGCCGCGGGGGGCGCCCGCGACGATGCGGTGTGTCTCATAGACGTCGGGCTCGACAAGCTCGGCGCCGATGACGTCGGCGACTTTCTGCTTGAGTTCTTCCGGAATCAGGATGCGCCAGCCGAGCGCGGCCCTGCGCGGATCGGCAAAGGCGAGGTCCGGCTTCATCGCGGGCTCGCCGTCCCATGCCGCCAGCACGCCCATGCCGTCGGAGAGGTTTTCCACTACGACCTTGGCGCGCAGCTTGTAGAATTTGAGCTTGTCGGCAAGGCCCTGAGCCAGCGAGCGCGGCACATCGAGCAGAAAACCTCCGCCATGCCCCGCGGGGGCCTCGGTGATGAGGAAATCCACGGTGATCTTGCCCTGCGGCGTCAGGAGCGCGCCGAAGCGGCCGAGGCCCGGGCGGACCTGCGCGATGTCCGTGGTGACGAGACCGTTGAGGAAGTTGCGCGCATCCTCTCCGCTCACCTTGACGACGCCGCGATCGGGCAAAAACGCTGCTTTCATACCCTTAAGAGCTCTTTTCAAGTTCCTTTGGGGATAGGTCCCAAGCCAATATCCCCTGCGAAGTTAAGGCGCTAGAGTGCCTCGAACAAGGCCCGCACGACAGTCAGCAGCGGACCCACGAGGACCGATGAATCAGCGTTTTGACACCATTCTAAAATCCGGCACCGTGGTCAATCAGGACGGCGAGGGCGTTCGCGATATCGGCATCAGCGCCGGGCGGATCGCCGCGATCGGCGGGCTCAACACGGATTTCGCCGCCGAGGTGATCGACTGCAGGGGGCTGCATATCCTGCCCGGCGTGATGGACACCCAGGTGCATTTCCGCGAGCCCGGGCTGACGCACAAGGAGGATCTGGAAACCGGCTCCCGCAGCGCCGTGATGGGCGGCGTCACCGCGGTATTCGAGATGCCGAACACCAATCCGCTGACGGTCACCGAGGAGGCGTTCACCGCCAAGGTCACGGCCGGGCGGCATCGTATGCACTGCGATTTCGCGTTCTTCATCGGCGGAACCCGCGAGAACGTGAACCATCTGCCCGAGCTGGAACGCGCGGAAGGCTGCGCGGGGGTGAAGGTGTTCATCGGCTCGTCGACCGGCGCGCTCCTGGTCGAGGACGACGAGAGCCTGCGCCGCATCTTCCAGGTGATCCGCCGCCGCGCCGCCTTTCATGCCGAGGATGAGTACCGCCTAAACGATCGAAAGCCCCTGCGCGTCGAGGGCGATCCGCGATCGCACCCGATCTGGCGCGACGAGACCGCCGCGCTCATGGCGACCCAGCGGCTGGTCAACCTCGCGCGTGAGACCGGAAAACGCATCCATGTGCTGCACATCTCGACCAAGCAGGAGATCGACTATCTGCGCGACCACAAGGATGTCGCCAGCTGTGAGGCGACGCCGCATCACCTCACCATGGCCGCGCCAGAATGCTATGAGCGGCTCGGCACGCTGGCGCAGATGAATCCGCCGGTCCGCTCCGCCGATCACCGCGAGGGCATCTGGATGGGAATCGAGCAGGGCATCATCGACGTGCTCGGGTCCGACCATGCGCCGCACACGCTGGAAGAAAAGCAGAAAAGCTATCCGGCTTCGCCCTCGGGCATGACCGGCGTGCAGACGCTGGTGCCCCTGATGCTGGACCACGTCAACGCGGGCAGGCTGTCGCTCGCGCGCTTCGTCGATCTGACCAGCGCTGGTCCCGCGCGTCTTTTTAATATTGCCTGCAAGGGCCGCATTGCCGCCGGCTACGATGCCGATCTCACGGTGGTCGACATGAAGCGCAGCGAGACCATTACCAACAAATGGATCGCCTCGAAGGCCGGCTGGACACCTTACGATGGCATGCGCGTCACCGGCTGGCCGGTCGGCACCTTCGTGCGCGGCAAGCGCGTGATGTGGCAGGGCGACGTGGTGACGCCGTCGAGGGGCGAGCCGGTGCGGTTTCTGGAGACGTTGAAAGCGTGAGCATCCGGACGGCGGCGTGTCGCTTTCATCACTGACTTCTCTGGAATACCGGTTCCCCCCGCCATCGCGGGGCGATGACGGGAAGTCGTAATTGCGTCATACACCCAATCTGTGTCTGAAAAGAAGAATTTAGGTTTGACACGGTTGCGCTAAACAGAAGCGACTTGCCCGTCGTACTGAATTTGCAACAGCTCTGGTCCTTCAGCCTTCAATACCGTGCGCTGACGGTGCCGGGCACTGCATTGAAGTGGTAATTCACGCCAAGCTTGAACAGGTGCAGATCCTGGCCAACCGTGTTGAAAGGGGCAATAGGGCCCTGATCGGGCGAGAAGGCAGAACTGAGCGTCATGATACCTGTCCGGACATGGGTCTGCGCGAGCATCTTGATGTAGTTGTATTCCCCCTTGATCGACCAATTGCCTCCGAGCGCATATTCGGCGCCGGCACCAACGGCGAGACCGGAATGCACGGCACTTCCGCTCGTGGCCATGCTGAACACGTCGGAAGTGGTGGTGAAGGTCTCGACCGAACTGACCGAGTGTCTCTCGCTGGCAATTGCGATGCCGCCCTTGCCATAGACCAAAAGCCGTTCGCCAACCACGAAACCCGCCCTGGCGCTTGCGATCGCCAGCCAGTCAATCGAGCTTCTGAACGTGTTCACCACTGTGCCACCGAAGGCGGTATCGACTCCGGTAATGGTTTGGCTGCCGCGAATCCCGGTCCACATCCACTCCGCCTCCGCGCCGAACACGAACACACCCGATTGCACGTTGACGCCGCCGTTAAAGCCGGCGAGCCAGCCCGTTGCGTCGTAACTCCCGTTCCCGGCCCAGTACGAAGGCCATTCCGTTTGACCGAAGCCGTATCCGCCCTGCACACCCACATAGGCGCCCGTCCATCCGCTGCCAGAGGCGGGCTTCACAGGCGGATATGCCGAATCGACCGGCATACCGCCGAAACGATAGTTCGCGCCGAGTTTGACGAGATGAATGGCGTCCTGGGTGATCGACGCAGTTGACGTGACCGGCGACGCAATGCCGTTGAACACGGAAGTGCCGGTGAGCGGCACGCCCCGGGTGCCGAAATGGATGAAGTCATACTCCGCCTTGAGCGACCAGTTGCCATCCAGCGCGTATTCTGCGCCAAAGCCGACCATCGGCGCCAAACGAAACTCGCGCGCACTGCCATCTTCCGACCGCGGAAGGCCGAAAATGTCGCTGTGGGCAAAACTGGAGGAATGCTTCTGCCACGCCCCAGTCAGGCCACCCTTGGCGAACACAAACCAGCGATCAGCGGCAAGCCCTGCGCGACCGGCGACCGTCGCCATGCCATCAATCCTCGAATTGGCTGCGTCTGTCGAAATGCCACCGAAGAACGGACCCATGCTGCCGGTTGTGAACACCTTCGAGCCGCCGATGTTCGTCCAGGATCCCTCGAGTTCGACACCAAAAACGAGGCTTGCGATCTGCTTATTGATACCGATCTGGCCGCCGGCGAGGAAGCCTTCGGCGGGAAAGTGCCCCGAACTGGGAGCCCAATCCGTCATGCCTCCGCCGTAGCCCGCATGCACGCCGACATAGGCGCCGCTCCAGTCGATGAAGACAGGGGCAGCCAAGGGCGCTTTGACCGGGATGTCGGCTGCCACGGCGCCGTCTACCTGAGTGCCGACTGCCGAGCCGCCCAGCAGGGCGGCAGCGCACAACGTTCTCATTCGTCTCGTCTGCAAATCCTGCACGTTTGAGCCTCGTTCTACCGGTCTGACCTCGCGCCGTGCGATGCACGACGATGCGGTCAATTTTCTACCGGGCGTGCGGATTCGGCGCTTCATCCAGACGGATGAAACGATCAGGTTTTCCGGAAAGAGTGTGTCATTTCGGCCTCAGCGTGAATCCGCCCAGCAATGCAACGAGCTCGGCCTGCCGCCTGCTGCCGGTCTTCTCCAGCGCGCCCCGCAACTGGCTGCGGATCGTATTGCGCGACAGGTTATTGGCCGCGGCGATCTCCTCGAGTGTTTCGCCGGAGGCGAGACCGCGCGCGACCTTCGCTTCGGCCGGCGTCAGATCGAACAGCGATTGAATCAGCTCGACAGGCGGTGCATTGGGTCGGGCGACCGGGGTCAGGATCAGCACGCCGGTGCTTTGAACCAGGATATCCCGCGCATCGCCGCGGACGGGGACGACATGGGCGACCATGGCCGCCTGCGCGCTTTCATCACGCATCGCAAATGATCGCGGTGTCACATCGTGCCTGTCCAGCGCTCCGATGGCGCGGCGGAGCATCCGTTCCGCCGCAGCATCCTCCAATACGAAGCGATCCGCGGCGAGCCAGCGAACCGCGTTGTCGAGCTTCTGAATGAGAGCGTTGGCTGCCATGACACGGCCGCCATGGCCGAACACCAGCGCCGGAAGGCCAATCGCCCCGAGCACCTCCGCGGCGGCACGGGCGCGCTCGAATTCGAGGCGGGAGGCGATCAAGGCGGCGCGTGCGAGATGCGGGCGGATCTCGTTTAGCAGCATGACACTCTCGCGCGAAGTCGGTCCGTCAGCATAGCTGCGCTCGACGCCGAGCAGCAGCGTCGGTCCCATCGGCGGAAAAATCGCCGTGATCATCGAGCGTCCGATTCCGCGGGGCTCGTAGAACGCCTTATAGGCCGGATCGTTCTCCAGCTCTTCGCTGGTGAAGACATCCATCTCGCTGAGAAAGCCGCCGTAGTTCGCCGCCCACATGCGCCTGGTTCGGGCATCGCGCAGAATCCAGCCGCCGGCGACGTAGTCGTCGACCTGCTGGCGGAAACTGTCTGACGTGACGCTGCGCAGGATGCCGACCGAGGGATCGAAGGAAAACAGGAAGCCCCCGATGGCGCCTGAGTATCTTGCGAGCCCGTCGAGAAGCGCCGGCCAATTCTCGCCGACGAAAGAACATTCGTAAATCTGATCAATGAGAAATTCGCGTCGCATCGGACTGCTTGCCCTTCCCGCCGCCGGCGGCTTTCCAAAGCCGGTACACTTATCGAAATTGGATAGTCCCACCCAGAGGGCGCCCCCGTCGAATCGGTGCAGACGAGGTCCCCGGCGACGGTTAGTCGCAGAAACCCCGCGTTCCGGTTCGAAGTCAGCGACAGGAAACGGGCGGCCAGGGAGGGGCCATTCCGCGCGACGCGTCATCGCGCGCCCACAAGGTGAGGGCGAAGTCCGGGGCGTGATATCGTGCAGTATTACTGCTTCGCCAGGCTCAGCGAAAACTCGCCGTTGCGAACGCGCGAGGGGAGGCCTTCGGCGAACTTGGCCACGGCGTCCTCCCCGTAGGTCGTCACCAGTTCGGCGAGGGCTGCGAACATGCTGGCCTGCGCGAGGCAATCGCCATCGACGCCGTCGTGGCGGGCTTCGGCCCAGGCTTCGTTGAGGTAGTTCAGCGCCGCCTGCTTCTGCTCGTGATCAGGCAAGGGTTCACAGGCGACGGAATAGGGCGCAGGAAGGCTCATTGCACTCAACGGATATTTGACGCGCTCCAGGGCGGAACGCATCCGGCGAAGCGTGTGTAGCACGGGCCTCTGCCCCGAATAGGGCAGTTCTTTAGGAAAGGTTAACGCGGTTCTTCCCTTTGGAGTCTAAGTCCGGCGTGAGGTGGTCGAGGACCGCCCGCGGCGTGGCGCAAAGATGCGCGGCGCCTGCTTCGATCAATTCCTCGCGGCTGCCATAGCCGTAGAGCACGCCGATCCCATCCATGCCGTTCTTCTTCGCGCCGATGATGTCATGGCTGCGGTCCCCGATCATCAGCGCGCGCGAGGCATCCGTCCCGGTGCGCTCGAGGGCCCAGGCGAGCAGGTCGTATTTGTGCACGCGGGTGCCGTCGAGCTCGGAGCCGAACACATGCTCGAAATAGGGGCGCAGGGCGAAATGGTCGATGATGCGGTCGGCGAAGACGTGGGGCTTGCTGGTGGCGACGAACAGGCGGGCGCGGGGTTTCAGCGCGGCGAGCGTTGCCTTGATGTCGGGATAGAGGCTGTTCTCGAACAGGCCGACATCGCCGAAGCGCTCGCGATAAAGCGTCACGGCGCGGTCGGCGTCTTCCTCGCCGCCGAGCAGTTTGGCAAAGCTCGCGCGCAGCGGCGGGCCGATGCACCAGGCGAGTTCGTCCTGCGACGGAACGGGCCGGCCGAGCTTTCCGAGCGCGTATTGGATCGAGCCGGTGATGCCGGGCTTGGGGTCGGTAAGGGTGCCGTCGAGATCGAAGAAGATCGTTTCCATGGTTTTCTTAGTGGCGCATGATCTCGTCGAAAACCCAGCGCCCACTTTTCCGGATCATGCGCTGTCAGTTGGCGTAGCGCGCGGTGAGGTCGCGGGAAATCTTGACGCCTTCCTCGATGTAGCGCCGGATCGCCACCGTCGCGGCCGGCGTGCAGGTACGGTAGGTCTGCTGGAAGCCGTTATAGCCGCGGTTGAAGGCCGCGACCATGCGGGCGCGGCGCTCGCCGGACGGGGTCTCGGCATCGATCAGCGCCTGCATCTCGTTGCGCCATTTCAGGCCTTCATTGCTGCCGCAAATGCCCCGGAGATAATGCAGGGTGCCGAGGATCTCGGCCAGCCGCTGCAGGTCGCCGTCGAAAGGCGCAGGCGCATCCTGCGCCCGTGCGGGGGCGAACAGGACGGCTGAAATCAAGAGGAAAATGGCGGCGAGGTGCTTGGGCATAACCGAGCCCGATATGCTCCTGCATCGGGCTGGAAGCAAGGCATAAAGCCCGCTGTTTTGAGCATGATCTCGATCGGAAAACCGGTGCCCACTTTTCCGGATCATGCTGATTTTAGGCCTCGATGATCCGCCGGGCTGCCTGAACCACTTCCTGAAGGCCGCCGGTCATCTTTAGATCGCCGAGCTCCTCCGGCCTCAGCCATTTAAAGTCGTCGTGCTCCTCGTTCAGAACCGGTTCCAGCGCCTTCCAGCGCGCGGCAAAGGACATGATCAGGTAGTGCCCGCCGCCGCCGGCCGAGGGCAGCACTTCGCGCCAGCCGGCGAGCCCGACGATGTCGATCTTTATGGCGGTCTCCTCGTCGACCTCACGATGGAGCGCCGTGTGGAGGGATTCGCCGAATTCGACCCGGCCGCCCGGCAGCGAATAGAAGCCCTTGGCGGGAGAACGCGCGCGGCGCACGAGTAGCACGCGGCCCTCGCGAAATATTGCGGCGCTGACGGCAAGCTGCGGTCGCTGTGGATGATCGGTTCCCATCACGGCGGCTCAGCCCGCCATGATGGTGTCGATGTCGGCCTCGCTGCCGCCATTGATGACGCCGCCGGCGAGCGCCACCAGCGGCTTGACCCAGCCGGTTGCCTGGTCAGCGAGGGCGGCACGGGTCTTGTGCTGCTGGACCTCGCGCATGGCCTGGCCCACCGCGGTCAGGATCGAGGTCATGGTGGACGTGATGCGGTCGAACTCGCTGCGGACGGCGGGATGGGCCTGCTCATAGGCCTCGATGGCGAGATCGCGTGCCCTGAAGTTGGAGGCGGTGAAATGCTCGGCGTAGGACAGAGGACACCATAGCAGGAAATCTTCGGCGCATTCGGGCATGTCGGGAATCATCTCAAGAAGCATGATGGCCTCGTTGAAATGGTTCAGGTAGTCGGTAGCAAGCCCGGTGCGCGGGTTGATGTTGGCTGCGCGGAGCCGTGCGGCGCGGGCCTCGTCGATGCCCGTCGGAAGCTTGGATCGCGCGGATGGGGAGGCCGCTGAACTCATCTGTCGCAGTGTTGACGTTCGGGGTTAAAGGGGGCTGAACAAGTGCTTATTTGGATTAGCTAATGTGTGGACGCTTCGTGATTACATCGCCTCCGGCGGCGATCCGGCAGGTATTCGGCTACGCCGAGCAGCCCAATTTTCCGCCGAGGTATAACATTGCGCCGACCCAACCCGTTCCGGTGGTGATCCTGGACCAGGGCGCCCGGCATTTCCGGCTGATGCGCTGGGGGCTGGTGCCGGCCTGGGTCAAGGATCCCAGGAAGTTCACGCTCGTGATCAACGCGCGATGCGAGGGCGTGCAGGACAAGCCGGCGTTCAAGAATGCAATTCGCAGGCGGCGCTGCCTGGTCCCGGCAGACGGCTATTACGAATGGCATGTCAGTGAAGGCCGCAAACGGCCGTATTTCATCTACCGCCGCGACCGCGAACCTCTTGGCTTTGCAGGCCTCGCGGAGACCTGGATCGGACCGAATGGCGAGGAGGTCGACACCGTTGCGATCGTCACGGCGCCGGCCAGTCCCGACCTTGCCGTGCTGCATCACCGCGTGCCGGTGACAATCGCGCCGGACGCCTTCGAGCGCTGGCTCGATTGCTCCTCCGATTCGGCCGAAGGCGTGATGGCGTTGCTGACGGGGCCGGAAGAGGGCGAATTCGCCTGGCACGAGATTTCGACGCGGGTCAATTCCGCCGACAATGATGACGCGCAGCTGGTGCTGCCGATCACGGACGAGCAGCGCGCGGCCGAAGCGCCGAAGCCGAAGCGAACGGTGCGGAAGGCCGCCGCGAGCGGGGGCGATGACGGGCAGGGCTCGTTGTTCTGAGCAAGCGCGCGCCGCACACTCCGCCGTTCGTTCCTGCGAAAGCGCTTCGCTTACCCGGGACGACGATTGTATCTGGGCCCTAGCGAAAAATCTGCAGCGCTGCGTATTGCAACAGCATGATGGTCTTGGCATCGATGATGCGGCCATCGGCGATCATGGCGAGCGCCTCGTCAATGGAAAGCTCCAGCACCTCGATCTCCTCGCCTTCGTCGGCGATGCCGCCGCCGTCGCTGACGCGCATCGAGGGCTCGTATTCGGCGATGAAGAAGTGGATTTTTTCCGTGATTGCGCCCGGGCTCATGAATGCTTCAAAGATTTTCTGCACATCGTGCAGCCGGTAGCCCGTTTCTTCCTCGGCCTCCAGGCGGATGCGCTCCTCGGGCGAGGCGTTGTCGAGCAGGCCGGCGGCGGCCTCGATCAGGAGCTCATCGTAGCCATTGGCATAGGCAGGATAACGGAACTGCCTTACCAGCACCACGGTCCGGGTGGCGGGATTGTAGGGCAGCAGCGCTGCGGCATCGCCGCGGTCGAGCACCTCGCGCTCCAGGGTCTGCCATTCGCCGGTCTTGCGCCGCCAGTCGAAGGTGACGGCGTCGAATTTGAAATGGCCTTTGGAGAGCGCGCGGACGTCCTTGACGCGGATGCGGTCGGAGATGGTCATAGCGGCTCTTCCGTGGTCGGTGCGCAGGGTTGGCAAGCGAAGCCTGCCCAACTTCACGAACGTGCGCGTCGAGGTGGCAACAGCACAAGCGCGCCTTCGTCCACTACGCTCTTTAAGGCGGCGGATCGCGCCTATCCAGCTATTTCGCGGATGTCTGCGGCATCTGCGATATTGGCATGGCAAGCGGCGGCGAAGCGGCGGAACCGTTCACAGCACCTTGCCCGGGTTCATGATCCCCTGCGGATCGAGCAGCGCCTTGAAGCTGCGCATCAGCTCGATGGCGACCTTGTCCTTCACGTCGGGCAGTTCGTCGCGCTTCAGCACGCCGATGCCGTGCTCGGCGGAGATCGAGCCGCCCATGCGCAGCACGATTTCGAATACGACCTTGTTGACCTCGTGCCAGCGCGCGATGAAGTCGGCCGTGTTGCCGCCGACCGGCTGGCTCACATTGTAATGGATGTTGCCGTCGCCGAGATGTCCGAACGGCACCGGCCGCGAGCCCGGGATCAGCTTTATAACGGCCGCATTGGCTTCCGCGATGAAAGCGGGAACGGCGGCGACGGGAACGGAAATGTCGTGCTTGATCGAACCGCCTTCCGGCTTCTGGGCCGCCGACATCTCGTCGCGCAGCTTCCAGAACGCCTGGCGTTGGCTCAAGGACGCGGCTATGACGGCATCGTCGACAATGCCTTGTTCCATGCCCGTCGCCAGGATCGATTCCAGGGCGTCGCGGGCGTCGTCGCGCGGCGACGACAGTTCCATCAGCACGTAGCAGGGATGTTTGCTCGTCAGGGGATCGCGGACATCGATGCCGTGACGGATCGAGAAGTCGACGGCGATGTCGGCGAGCAGTTCGAAGCTGGTGAGGTTGGAAGCGGCCTCGTTTTGCGAGATCTCC
>JAEZEU010000289.1 GCA_023432885.1 Pseudomonadota bacterium
GTACATGCCGACATCGCGGATAGCAAACTGTGTGGTATGCACGCCGACCGCAAGTCCGCCGGCGCCCGCGTCGATGTAATAGCGCGTCAGCGCACGCTGATGGCGCTGGTCCAGCGCGCGATTGGCATCAACGGCGAGGGGGTGGGCGGGAATTACCGTGCCTTCGGCGATCAGCTTACGTATCTCGGACTTGATCTCGCTGTGATGCATGGAGGCTGTTCCTATCCGAATTCAGGGCCGGCGACGGCGAACGGAAGCTCGGCTGTCTGCGCGACGGCGCTACCGAAGCGCATGCGCTGAAACGGGCGCTCGATGTTCCAGCCGGCGCTGGTCATGCCATGGAGAAATGTTGTGTGGCTATGGACGGCATCGACAAGCAATGGCCCGCGCTCCGATCGGACGATGTCGCGAACGAGAGCCAGCGCGTCATCCGGACTGTTGGCAAACAGCGGACCAATATGCTGCGCGGTGCGGCCGCTGCGGAGAAGCGCCATGGCATTTCCATTTCCCACCATGCGCGAACCGGGCCGGCCGGCAAACTCCGCAAGCAGCGCGTCGCGAGAAAATCCCATTGCGCTGATGTCGCGCGCAGCAAACGTGGCGGGATCGCAGGCCTCGAGCGGCGGCGCCGCAGTCGAGGATGCGGAACTATCCAGCCGGAGCCGGCGCAGTTCCAGCGTCGGCGCAAAACCGAGCGGGCTATAAACGGTCGCACCCGCCGGCGTCGCGTCGAGCCAGCACGTCAGGCCCATTTGCTTCGCCTTGACGAGGCACGCGTCGACCAGCTTCGTCGCAATGCCGCGCCGCCGCCAGCCTTCGGTGACCAGCACCATGCTGATCCAGGCGTTGCCGGCCGCATAGGGCTGCAAGGCCGCGGTCGCGATCAGCCGGCCGGCGTCATCCCGAACGCCGAATACGATGCCATTCGACAGGAAGAACCGCCAGTCATCCACATTCTGGTTCCAGCGTGCCTCGGACGACAGCACGAGCCCAGCGGCCGCATCCTGCACGCCCAGCCGAGCGATGGCGACCTCGTCAGTAGCGGCCATCGCGGACCTCGTACTTGGTCGGCTTGCCGAGGCTCGGCATTTCTCGCTGCACCCAATCGACGGTCCACTTGATCAGTTGCTCGGTGTCAACCACGGGAGGGCCGAACAGTTTGACCGCCTGCGACGTATTGGTCAGCCATGACGTCGGCTCTTCCTTGCCGACGAGAACAGGAGCCTTGCCGAAACGCTTGCCGAATGCGGCGGCAATATCCCGCACGGCCAGGATTTCGGGACCGCTGACGTTGATCGGCGACGTCGGCGTGTCGCAATGAGCGAGGCAGCGCAGCGCCTGCGAGGATGCGTCGCCCTGCCAAATGAAATTGACATGGCCGAGGCTGATGTCGATGGGCTTGCCCCAGAACACCTTGCTGGCGATGTCGTATAGCACGCCGTAACGCATATCGATGGCGTAGTTGAGCCGGAACAGCCGCCCGGGCGTCGCGTACTTCTTCGAGAAGTATTCGAACATGCGCTCGCGACCGACGCAGGACTGCGCATATTCGCCGGGCGGGTCGGGCTGCATCTCCTCGCGGGAGCCTCCGCTGTCCACCGGGACGAATGGATAAACGCACCCGGTCGAGAAGGCGACGATCCGTGAGCTTTTGAATGCCTGAGCGACCAGGGCCGGGACATGCGAATTCATCGCCCAAGTCAGCGCGAGGTCGCCTTCGGCCCCGAACTTCCGGCCAGCCATAAAGATGATGTTGGGGATTTTAGGAAGCGCGACGATGGCCTTCTCATCGAGAAGGTCGCAACTGATGGTCTCGACGCCGCGGGCCTGCAGCCATTCTTTGGTGCCGGGCTCGCTGAAACGCGCGACACCGATGACGCGGCGGCCGGGAAGAGCGGCCTTGGCGAGGCCGGCCAGAGTCGGACCCATCTTGCCCGCGACGCCAAGGATCATGATGTCGCCCTCGACCTTGCCGAGATCGTGGATCAACGCTTCGCTCGGACGGCACAGCAGTTCATCGAGCGCGGCGATATCCGGAATCGTCTCGGGCAGGGTTTTACGGGTGAGCAGCATGCGTTTCGTCCCGTTCTTATTGCAGCCTGATGTCCCGGACCACGAACAGCCGCTCGAGGCCGAGCACAAGGCCATAGAGCGCGACGCCGAGCAGGGTCAGCAGCACGACCGCCATGACCATCGCCGGCGTGTCGAGCGAGGACTGCACCTGGATCATCAGGTAACCAAGGCCCCGTTCGGAGGCGATGAACTCCCCGACGATCGCGCCGGCGACCGCCAGGATGGCGCCGACCTTCATGCCGGAGAAGACGTAAGGCAGCGAGCCCGGAAGCTGGATCTTCCGGAATAGCGTCCAGCGCGAGCCGCGCAGCGATTTCACGAGGTCCAGCAGGTCAGGCTCGACCTCGCTCAGCCCGCGGGCCGTCGTCAGCAGGATCGGAAAGAAGCAGATGCTGAACGCGATCAGGATGTTCGGCAGGATGCCATAGCTGAACCAGACGATCACGAGCGGCCCCAGCGCGACTTTCGGAATCATGTTCAGCGTCACGAACAGCGGCAGCAGCATCAGCGCGACGATCCGCGACCAGGAGAATACGACGGCGAGCGCTACCCCGACGAGAGCGCCAAGACAGAAGCCGCCGAGGATTTCGACGGCCGTGACGGCGGTATTCGAGAGCCACGCGTATTTGGCCGAGCCAAGGGTCGAGAGTGCCGCTAACGGAGAGGGCAGCACGAACTTCGGCACCTTGAAGACGTCGACCAGAACCTGCCAGAGCACGATTACCGCGACGTGCACGATCAGGATGACCGAAAAAGACCGGGCTGAACGTGTTGCGACGGCAGGCAAGCTGAATCTCCCGGGCCTTGCGCGGCCCTTTGCGGCAGCGCGGCGAAAACCTAGCGCGATCCCGTTCTCCTTTCAACCATCTGGTTGATTAAGGACGCAGCGAATGCATCACCAGATCGACCACATGCCTGCGGCGGGCCTGTTTTGCAGCCCGGCTGGAGAAATCGTTACCGAAGATGGCCGACAGCGTCGGCGTATTGGAGAAGTAGAAATAGCTCAAGCCCGCGATCGAGATGTAGAGGTGGACGGGGCTGATGCCGCGGCGAAAGGTCCCGGCCTTCACGCCCTGCCCGAGGATTTTCGATACCATGCTGACCAGCGGTGAGTGCATGGCTTCCAGCTTGCGGGAACCGCGGACATGGCGGGCACCGCCGCGGTTTTCATCATTGAGCAGCAGGATGAAGTCGGGATGGGCGGCGAGGTGATCGAAAGAACTCTCGATCAGCTTGCGGATGGCGGTCTCCGGCGGCAATCCCTCGAGATTGAGCTGGCGTTCCTGCGCGCGGATCTCCTCATAGACCCATTCCAGCACCGCGAGATAGAGGGCGTCCTTGTCGCCGAAATAGTGATAGACGAGCTGCTTGTTGACACCGGCGCGCTCCGCGATGTCGTCGACGCGCGCGCCGGCAAGGCCCCGGCTGGCAAATTCGCGCCGTGCCGCCGTCAACAACTTCTTCCTGGTCGCGGCGGGATCGCGCCGCCTCGTGATTGAACCGTCTGCGCGTCTTTTGGGCATTTCCAACCAAATGGTTGACAAGTCGTCCTGTCCCTTGTTGCATTGGTAGCGTCGCGCGGGCGCGGCGACAAGGCTGCCTGGCAGAGGAGAGATGGGCCATGAGGGGTTTGCGGATCGCCGTTCTGGCCATCGGCCTGAGCTTGCCGGCCGTTTCGTTGCACGCGGGGGAGGCGATCAACCTGACCCTGAACTGGACGCCTACGGCGGACCACTCGCCATTCTATTACGCCAAGGCCCAAGGCTGGTACGAGAAGGCCGGGATCGATCTCACCATCGAGACCGGCAAGGGCTCAGGCGTCTCCTCGCTGAAAGTCGGCTCCGGCGGCTCGCCATTCGGCATCGCCGATCTCGCCACCATGCTGGTGGCCAAGAGCAAGGGCGCGAACGTCGTGGCGCTGATGAGCATCTATGCCAATACAGGCCAGACCTTCTACTGGCTGAAGAGCTACGGCGTGAACGGCGCCAAGGACTTTCCGGGCCACAAGATCGGCAATCCGCCCGGCGATGCCTCGCGAGTGATGTGGCCGGCATTTGCCAAGGCGGCCGGTATCGCGCCGGACTCGGTCAGCTTCGTCAATGTCGGCCCGACCGCGAAGATAGCCGCGCTGAAGAGCCACACCGTCGACATCATCAGCGACTTCTACAACGAGCATGATTTGAAGGTGATCGAGTTCGGCTCCGATCTCGGCTACGTCAACTGGAAGGACATCGGGCTCAACCCGTATGGCAACTCACTTATCGTGAACGGCGCCTTCATGGAGAAGAACCCGAAGCTGGTGCAAGATTTCGTCCGCATCAGCCAGAAGGCTTTTGCCGCCTGCGTTGACGACGTGACGCCCTGCCTGAAGGCATTGCTCGACCAGGTTTCCGGGCTCGACAGGGAAAATCAGGAGCGGCAATGGGAGCGCATCAAGTTCCTGATGACCGACGAGTTCACCACGACCAAGGGACTCGGCTGGATCGACGGCGAGCGCATGAAGAAGGACTACGATCTGGTCCAGACTTATCTCGGCATGGAAAAGCCGTTCGACGTCGGCACCGCTTATTCCACCAAGATGCTCGATCCCTCCATCAAGATGGATGCGAGCAAGGTGAAGAATTGACCGCCGGGCCGTACCACGGCAGGGCCATGCCCGCGGTGTTCACCCCGCAGGTCTGCTTCTCATAATCCGGTCGCACGGGGCGAGGTCGCCAAGCGGCGTCGGCTTGCCCCGAAGCCATGGTGGAAAGCTGTCGCCGCACTCCTCCCCTTTCCAGCGCCGGGGTGACGACGGCGTTGATCTTCCTGGCAAGTGCGTCGGATAATGTAGTCCCGACCGACTTCTCCAGAGGCCCCATCTCATGACGATGCCGGACAAGCCCCCGCAGAGCTCCCGAATCGACAAGGAGGGGCTGCGCAAGAAATACCTGGAAGAGCGCGCCAAGCGGCTGCGTCCCGACGGCAACGACCAGTATCTCCAGATCAAAGGCCGGCTCGCTCGTTACCTGGAGGACCCCTACACCCCTGTCACGCCGCGCGCGCCGAAGAGCGATCACGTCACCTTTGCCTTCATCGGCGGCGGCTTTGCAGGGCTCGTCACCGCGGCGCGGCTGGTGGAAGCCGGCATCAGGGATGTGCGCATTATCGAGAAGGGCGGCGACTTCGGCGGCACCTGGTACTGGAACCGATATCCCGGCGCGCAATGCGACACGGCTTCGATGGTCTACATGCCGCTCCTGGAAGAGACCGGGCACATGCCGTCGGAGAAATATGCGCATGCGCCGGAGATTCTGGCGCACTGCCAGCGTATCGGCAGGCAGTACGGCCTCTACGACAACGCGCTGTTCCACACCGAGGTCTTGAGCCTCGACTGGGACGAGGACACATCGCGCTGGCTGATTCGAACCAGCCGTGGCGACGCGTTCACGGCACAGTTCGTCGGCATGGGCACCGGGCCGCTGCACGTGCCGAAGCTTCCCGGCCTTCCCGGCATCGAGTCCTTCAAGGGACATTCCTTCCATACCAGCCGCTGGGACTATGACTATACCGGGGGCGATCCGTCGGGAGCGCTGATGGAGAAGCTCGCCGACAAGCGCGTTGGCATCGTTGGTACGGGTGCTACGGCCGTGCAGTGCGTGCCGCACCTGGCGCGCGCCTGCAAGGAGCTTTACGTCTTCCAGCGTACGCCTTCCTCGGTCGACGTGCGCGACAACGCCCCGATCGATCCGGAATGGTTTGCCGAGATCGCATCACCAGGCTGGCAGCAGCGCTGGCTCGAGAACTTCACAGCCAACCAGGCAGGCGGCGCGGCGGAGATCGATCTCGTTCAGGACGGCTGGACCGATCTGAACCGCCGCATCCGCGCAAAGATCATCCAGCTGCCTCGCGAGCAGCGAACGCCGCAAAACATGCTGGCGGCGTTCGAGGATTCCGACTTCGAGAAGATGGAGGAAATTCGGGCGCGGGTCGACAGCATCGTCAGGGATAAGGAGACGGCCGCCAGGCTGAAGGCCTGGTATCGCCAACTCTGCAAACGGCCGTGCTTTCACGATTCCTACCTTCAGGCGTTCAACACGCCAGGCACGCATCTGGTGGACACCGAAGGCAAGGGCGTCCAGAGAATCACGGAGCAGGGCGTCGTCGTCGCAGGGAGAGAATACCCGCTCGATTGCATCATCTATGCGTCCGGCTTCGAGGTTGGCACCGAGTACAAGCGCCGCGCCGGCTTCGACCTTACCGGCCGCGGCGGCGCGAGACTGTCGGAGTATTGGGCGGATGGCATGCGCACCAAGCACGGGATTCACGTCCACGGTTTTCCGAATGCGTTCCTCGTGCAGCCGACCCAGGGCGCCAACCTGATTTCCAATGTGCCGCACAACCTGACCGAGGCAGCCCGCACGATCGCGACGATGGTGAGCCACGCGCGAATGATCGGAGCAAAAGAAATCGAGGTAACCAAGGAAGCGGAGAACCGCTGGATCGAACTGCTCTTGTCCGGCCCGGGCCGGATGATCGGCGCGCAGGATTGCACGCCCGGCTATTACAACAACGAGGGACACGAGCCCGGGCCTGCGGCGAAGCTCAATGTCGGCTATCCCGCCGGCGCGCTCGCCTACTTCAAATACATCGAGGCGTGGCGCAGCAGCGGCCAGTTCGAAGGACTGGAGTTCCGCTGAACGCCGCGAAACATGCAAGGGGAGCAACGAGCATGAGCGAGAACGCCGCCGCAATGCCAAAGGGGGAAATGCCGAAGGATGCATCCGCTTCCGTGGTCGCGCAGCATGAGGCGACGATGAGGGCATTGCCGTTTTCGGACACGCGTGATTTTGACGACGCCGCGCGCGGCTTCCTCGGTACCATCGACAACGCAAAGATCGCCTCGCCGCAGGGCAGGGTGGTCTGGAGCCTTGAGCCCTACTCCTTCCTGGATGAAGAGAAGGCGCCGCCCACCGTCGATCCCAGCCTGTGGCGGCAGTCGCGCCTCAACATGAATCACGGCCTGTTCGAGGTCGTGCCCGGCGTCTACCAGGTGCGCGGGCTCGACATCGCCAACATGACCCTGATCGAGGGCGACACGGGCGTCGTGGTCGTCGATACGCTGACGTCGATCGAGGGCGCGCGCGCCGCGATGGAGCTGTATTTCCAGCATCGCGGCACGAAGCCGGTTACCGCCGTCATCTTCACCCACACCCATACCGACCACTGGGGCGGCGCCCGGGGCGTGCTCGACGAGGCAACGCTTGCGAGCGGCAAGGTCCCGATCATCGCGCCGAACTTCTTCATGGAGCACGCGGTCTCCGAGAACATCATCGCCGGGCCGGCGATGTTGCGCCGCGCGCAATACCAGTTCGGGCCGTTTCTCGCCAAGGGGGTGCGCGGGCATGTGGATTGCGGGCTCGGCAAGTTGATGGCGGCGGGCAGCGTCGCGCTGCTGCGGCCGAATGACCTGATCATTTCAACCGGCGACAAGCGTCTCATCGACGGATTGGAGTTTGAGTTCCAGATGGCGCCGAACAGCGAGGCGCCGGCAGAGATGCATTTCTTTGTGCCCCGCTACCGGTTGCTCAACCTTGCGGAAAACTGCACGCACAATTTCCATAATTTGCTGCCTTTTCGCGGCGCCGACGTGCGCGATGCGCTCGCCTGGTCGAAATATCTCGGCGAGGCGCTGCAGATGTGGGGCGGCAAGGCAGAGGCGATGTGCGGACAGCATCACTGGCCGGTGTGGGGCAGGGACCGGATCGACACCATGATCCGTCAGCAGCGCGACCTCTACAAGTTTGCGCATGACCAGACGATCCGGCTGATGAACCATGGCCTCACTGCTAGCGAGATCGCCGAGACGATCCGTCTGCCGAAGAGTCTGGATGCCGCCTGGCACGGGCGCGGCTATTACGGCCATATCCGGCACAATGTGAAGGCGATCTATCAGAAATATCTCGGATGGTATGATGCCAATCCCGTCAATCTCGATCCCTTGCCGCCGGTGGAGAGCGGCAGGAAATATGTCGAATACATGGGCGGCGCGGACGCGCTGCTCGAGCGTGCGCGCAAGGATTTTTCGAAGGGCGAATTCCGCTTCGTTGCGCAGGCGGTGAGCCATCTGGTATTTGCCGATCCCGGCAACCATGCGGCGCGGGCACTGCTTGCCGATACCTTGGAGCAGCTCGGCTACGCCGCCGAAAGCTCGACCTGGCGCAATGCCTATCTGTTCGGCGCTCAGGAGTTGCGGCAGGGCATGCCGAAGGCGCCGCCGCGCGCGGGCATGCCGCGGGAGACGCTGGCGGCGCTGGACACCGAGCAGCTATGGGATGTGCTCGGCGTTCGCCTCAACGGGCCGAAGGCGGAAGGCAAGCGCATCGTCCTGAACTGGCATTTCACCGACACCAATGAGACGTTCATTCTCAATCTGGAAAACTGTGCGCTGACTTATGTTGCGGGTGCGCAGGCCGTAGACGCCGATGCAGCCTTCACGCTGGCTCGCAGTGTGCTCGATGAGGTCATCGCCAAGCTCACCACTTTTCCTGACGCGGTCGGTGCGGGCAAGATCAAGGTGTCAGGCAATCCGCTTCGGCTCGGCGAGTTGATGATGCTGATGGACGAGTTCCCGCGGATGTTCGAGATCGTCGAGCCGAAGCGCATGCCAGTGAACTGATCTGCGCTCCGGCGGACCGTTATTCCGCGCTGCTGACGAGCTTGATGCGCGGTTCGACCTCTTCCATCAGGCTGCGATATGCTGCGAGATAATCGAGTGCCATGCGGCGCGCGGTGAAGCGTTGCTCGAACAATTTGCGGATCCGGCCGCGATCGAGGCTAATCACGCGGTCTACGGCGGCAGCGCCGCTGATCTCGTCCTCGACCACGAAGCCGGTTTGGCCGTCATCAACGATTTCGGCAACCGAGCCGCGGTTATAGGCGATCACAGGCGTGCCGCAGGCCATCGCCTCGATCATGACGAGGCCGAACGGCTCCGGCCAGTCGATCGGGACCAGCAAAGCCAGCGCGCCGCTCAAAAAGCCTGGTTTTTCGCGATCGCCGATCTCGCCTATGAATTCGACGAGCGGATTGCCCCGGATCATGGGCCGGATCACCTCGTCGTAATAGTCTTGGTCGGTGCGATCTACCTTCGCGGCAATCTTGAGCGGTATGCCGCAGCGGGTTGCGATGCGGATGGCGCGGTCCACACCCTTCTCAGGTGCGATCCGGCCCAGCACGGCGAGATAGGACGGCTTTACAGGCTGAGGCGTCAGCAGACCCTCGGGCATGCCGTGGTGAATGGTGCTTACCCAGTTCGCCTGTGGCACCGGCCGGCGCTGTGCGTTGGAGATCGTGACGACGGGCGTCTTGAAAGTGTTGAATACCGGCTGGTGTTCCGGCAGGTCGAGCCGGCCGTGCAGGGTCGTGAGAAAGGGCGTCGGCTGCCGCATGAACAGGGAGAACGGATAGTAGTCGAGGTGGAAATGCAGGAAGTCGAACTCCTCATCGTCACAT
>JAEZEU010000321.1 GCA_023432885.1 Pseudomonadota bacterium
TACTCGCCGGTCGCCATTATCCCATGCTGATCCTCGCCATCGATACCGCGCTCGACGCCTGCGCCGCAGCGGTGCTCGACACCGGAAGCAACGAGGTGATCTCCCACCAATCGCAGGCCATGAAGCGCGGCCATGCCGAGGCGCTGATGCCGCTGGTCGCGCGCGTGATGAAGCGGTCCGGCGTCGGCTTTGCGGCGCTCGACCGGATTGCCGCCACCACCGGTCCCGGCAGCTTTACCGGGTTGCGCGTCGGCCTGTCCGCCGCACGCGGGATTGCGCTGGCCGCGAACAAGCCTGTCGTCGGCATCACCACGCTCACCGCCTATGCCGCACCGCATGTCAGCGAGCACGGCGAGCATCCGATCATCTCCGCGATCGATGCGCGGCATGATCATGTGTACCTGCAGGTCGTTAGCGGACAGGGCGAATCGCTGCTGACGCCGCGCGTGGCGCCGCTGGCGGAAGCGCTCGCGGCCTCGCGCTTCGGCGCGCCGCATCTGACCGGCAACGCCGCCGATCTTCTCGCCGAGCGCTGGCCAAAGGATGCGCCGGCGCCGGTCAAGGTCGATCAGCAGGCCGCGCCGGACATCGTCTGGGTCGCCTGGCTCGCCGCCGCAGTGGATCCGGCCGTGGCGACGCCGCGGCCGTTTTATCTGCGCGCGCCGGACGCCAAGCCGCCCGCCGATCAATTGCCGCGTGCGGCTGCGACGCAGGTTACGTAGTGGGCTGGCTGTCGAACTGGTGGGGTGGCGGCACCGCCGTCGTCGAGCCCGCAACGCCGCGCGACGCGCCGCGGCTGGCGCAACTGCATGGCGCCTCCTTTCATCGCGGCTGGGGCGAAGGCGAGTTCGAGCAGATGCTTCGCGAGCCCAGCACGCTGGTGCATCGCCTTAGACTCGGCGGCAAGGTGATCGGCTTTGCGGCGTCGCGCATGGCCGCCGATGAAGCGGAGGTCCTGTCGATTGCGCTCGACGAACGCCATCGCGGCCGCGGGCTGTCGCGCAACTTGCTCCTCACCCATCTCGGCCACCTTGCCGGAAGGGGAGTGCGAACCATATTCCTTGAAGTCGAGGAAAATAACCAGCCCGCGCGAAGGCTCTATGAACGTCTCGGCTTTACCGTAGTCGGCCGCCGCGAAAGGTACTACCAGCAAGGGGATGGGGAACAGCTGAATGCGCTTCTGATGCGGCGCGACTTGTCGTAGTATGCGGGAGGTGGCAAACCATCGCCGTCTCCGTTCAGGGCCAACATCATGACCGCACTGAAATCCTCGAACGCGCATTCTCCGTCGGACAAGGCCAGCGGCATCGAGGCGCGCTGTGCCGCGACCGGCATGCGCATGACCGAGCAGCGCCGTGTGATTGCGCGGGTGCTGGCGGAGGCGGAGGATCACCCCGATGTCGAGGAATTGTATCGCCGCTGCGTGGCGGTCGATGACAAGATTTCGATTTCGACCGTGTATCGCACCGTCAAACTGTTCGAGGATGCCGGCATCATCGAGCGGCACGATTTCCGCGAGGGACGCGCCCGCTATGAGCAGATGCGCGACAGTCATCATGATCATCTGATCAATCTGCGCGACGGCAAGGTGATCGAGTTCACCTCGGAGGAGATCGAGAAGCTGCAGGCCGAGATTGCCCGCAAGCTCGGCTACCGCCTGATCGACCACCGGCTGGAACTCTATTGCGTTCCCCTCGACGACGACAAATCCTGACCTCGCCCTTCGCGAACGTGAATCCCGACCTCGTCATCTTCGACTGCGACGGCGTGCTGGTCGACAGCGAGGTCATCTCCTGCCGCGCGCATGCACAGACATTGACGCGCCACGGCTATCCCATCACCGAAGAAGAGGTGCTGCATCGTTTCCTCGGCGTGTCCGACCGCGAGGCCCGCCGAATGATCGAACACGAGATCGGACGCAGGCTGCCCGACGATTTCGAAGCCGAGGTGAAGGAAGCGACGCTGAAATTCTACGCCGGCGACCTCAAGGCGATTACGGGCGTCGCTGCGGCGATTGCCACGATCGACGTGCCGAAATGCGTGGCATCCAGCGGCACGCCGGAAAAGATCCGCCATGGCCTCGAATGCGCCGGACTATACGAACAGCTCACGCCGCACATTTTCTCGGCGGTCCAGGTCGAGCGCGGCAAGCCGGCGCCCGACCTGTTCCTGTTCGCCGCCGAGCAGATGCGCACCGCGGCGGGGCGCTGCCTTGTGATCGAGGACAGCGTCCCCGGCGTCACAGGCGCGCTCGCCGCGGGGATGACCGTGCTCGGCTTCCACGGCGGCAGTCACTGCCTGCCGGGCCATGCCGACAAGCTGCGCGCGGCGGGAGCAACCATGCTGTTCGACGACATGCGGAAATTGCCGGATTTGGTCCGGCGGGGTGGGGGGTAATGGCCAGCTAACGCTCTCCATTGTCACCGGTATGGTGCGTTAGTACCAGCCCGGAATCTGGGATGCCGGTCGCGATGCCGGCGTATGGCCCGGGAATGGCGGGTTAAATGACGGCTATTCCACTGGATTTCCCGCCCCTTAGGCTATATTTGAGCCTTGCGGCGCGGATGGCGCCGCCGGTTCCCAAACCAAGGTTCCATGACCTCGCCGCGCAAGCTGCACATAAAGTCCTATGGCTGCCAGATGAATGTCTACGATGCGCAGCGCATGGTCGACACCTTGGCGCCCGAGGGCTTTGTCGAGACCGCGAGCGCCGAAGACGCCGACCTCGTCATCCTCAACACCTGCCACATCCGCGAGAAGGCCTCCGAAAAGGTCTATTCCGAGCTGGGCAGGCTGCGCGCGATGAAGGAGGAGGCGGCGCGCCACGGGCGGCAGGTCAACATTGCCGTTGCCGGCTGCGTGGCGCAGGCCGAGGGCGAGGAGATCGTCCGCCGCGCGCCAGTGGTCGACATCGTCGTGGGGCCGCAGAGCTATCATCACCTGCCGCAACTCCTGGCGCGCGCAAAGCGCGACGGACGGGCGCTGGAGACCGAGTTTCCGGTCGAGGACAAATTCGGTTTCTTGCCTGCGCCGAAGCCAGCGGCGATCCGCGCGCGCGGCATTTCGGCTTTCGTCACCGTCCAGGAAGGTTGCGACAAGTTCTGCACCTTCTGCGTGGTGCCCTATACGCGCGGCGCAGAAGTCTCGCGCCCCGTCGCGAAAATCATCGATGACGTAAAGCGGCTCGCCGACAACGGCGTGCGCGAGATCACGCTGATCGGGCAGAACGTCAACGCCTATCACGGCGAAGGGCCGGACGGGCGGAGCTGGCCGCTCGGCAAGCTGCTCGACCGTCTTGCCGAAATCGAGGGCGTCCTGAGGCTGCGCTATTCGACCAGCCACCCGCTCGATGTCGAGGATTCCCTGATCGAATCGCATCGCGACAACCCGGCGCTGATGCCCTTTGTGCATCTGCCGGTACAGTCCGGTTCCGACCGAATCCTGTCCGCCATGAACCGCAGGCATACCGCTGCGGAATACCGGACGGTCATCGAACGTTTCCGGCGCGCTCGCCAAGACATTGCATTTTCATCGGATTTCATTGTCGGTTTCCCCGGGGAAACCGAGCAGGAATTTGCCGCCACCCTCGCGCTTGTCGCACAAATCGGCTACGCTGCCGCCTATTCGTTCAAATATTCGCCGCGGCCCGGAACGCCGGCGGCGGACATGCAGGAGACGGTGTCAGCGGCAGAAATGGACGAGCGATTGGAGCGCCTCCAGCACTTGATCGACAGCCAGCAATCGGCCTTCAACCTGGCTGCGATTGGCACGACGGTCGATGTGCTGTTCGAGCGGGATGCACGCAAGCAAGGCCAGATCGTCGGCCGCACCGCCTATCTGCAGCCTGCCCATGTGATGGCTTCGCCCGACATCATCGGCAAAATCCTCCCCATGCGCGTCGAGAGCCTCGAGCGCTACAGCCTGCTCGGCCACCTCGCCACACCGGCGCTTGCCGCGCGGCCTGCCGAATCCCGGATGACCACTGGAGCCTGAGCCCTTGGCAAAAAGCGCATCGGATTCGCCTTCGCTCGCTCCCAGCCGCAAACTCGATCGCGACATGCAAATTCCGCCTGAGACGCAAGTCGTTATCGATTTCGACGACAACCGCGCCGTTTCCGCCCTCGTCGGGCCCTACGGCCAGAACCTCGCGCTGATCGAGCGCCGTCTCGGCGTGGTCGTCGACTCCCGCGGCAATCACATCACCATCGCGGGCTCCCGCGACGGCTGCGACGCCGCGCGCCGCGTGCTCGAGACGCTGTATGCGCAGGCCAACAAGGGGCACGATCTCGCGCAGGGCGACGTCGAAGGCGCGATCCGCGCCGTGATCGCGCAGGGCTCGCTGTTCGAATACGACGCCAAGACCGCGAAGTCGCAATTCGAGACGATCAACTTGCGCAAGCGCCCGGTGCGGGCGCGCACCGCCGCGCAGGATTCCTATATTCGTGCGCTGAAGCGCCATGAGCTGGTGTTCGGCGTCGGGCCGGCCGGCACCGGCAAGACCTGGCTTGCGGTCGCCTATGCGGCGCAGCTGTTCGAGCGCAAGGAAGTCGATCGCATCATCCTGTCGCGTCCCGCCGTGGAAGCCGGCGAGCGGCTCGGCTTCCTGCCGGGTGACCTGCGCGAGAAGGTCGATCCTTACCTGCGCCCGATCTACGATGCGCTCTATGATCTGATGGATGCACGGATCGTCGAGCGCGCGTTGCAGGGCGGCGAGATCGAGATCGCGCCACTTGCCTTCATGCGCGGGCGCACGCTGACCAATGCCGTGATCATTCTCGACGAGGCCCAGAACACGACCTCCATGCAGATGAAGATGTTCCTGACGCGTCTCGGCGAAAACAGCCGCATGATCGTCACCGGCGATCCCTCGCAGGTCGACCTGCCGAACGGCCAGGCTTCCGGCCTTTCGGAAGCGTGCCGGCTGCTCGACGGGGTCGAGGGCATCGCGCAAGTGAAATTCACGGCCGAGGACGTCATCCGACACGAACTGGTGGCACGGATCGTCGCCGCCTATGAGGGATTGCCGGTACGGCCGGCAACCGGCAAATCTTGACCCGACAAACTGCGGCCGGAAACCTGTGGCAATCAGGTTTCGGCAGGCTCCAACATTTAAGAACGATGGCGCGCCCTGCCCTTCCCCAGACTGAAGTCCTCGTCACCGCCGACTGCTGGCACGCGGAGCCGGGTGCGGAGGCCGTGATCCACCGCGCGATCGATGCCGCCGCCGAGATCACCGACGCCGACACCGGCGACGCCGAGGTCGCCGTGATGCTGACCGACGATGGCGGCATCCGCACCCTGAACAACAACTGGCGCGGTATCGACAAGCCGACCAACGTGCTGTCATTCCCCGCGCTGCAGCCGACTGGCGAGGTGCCGGACGACATGCCGCGCATGCTCGGCGACATTGCGATCGCCTATGAGACGACGCGCCGGGAAGCCGACCAGGAGGACAAGCCGTTCGATCACCATTTGAGTCATCTGGCGGTTCACGGTTTCCTGCACCTGATCGGCTACGATCACGAGAACGACGACGACGCCGAGGCTATGGAAATGCTTGAACGCGAGATCCTTGCCCACCTCGGCATTCCCGATCCCTATGCGGGAAGCGGGAGCAGGTGAACTGAAATGCCGGACTCCGAGCCCAGCCCAGACAAGAGCAGCGAAAGCCGCAACCCGGACAAGCTCCCCGCTGTCGTGCAGGAAGGCGAAGTACTGCGGCCGCCGGCCGAGAGCTGGCTGCTCCGCGCGATCCGCACGCTGTTCGGCTGGAAGGCCGGCTCGGTGCGCGATGACCTGAAGGTGGTCCTCGATGCGACGACGCCGGGGGACGTCGGCTTCTCCGTCATCGAGCGCACCATGCTGCGCAACATCCTGTCTCTGCACGAACGTCGCATCGCGGACGTGATGGTGCATCGTGCCGACATCGTCGCGGTCAAGCGCGACATTCCGCTCGGCGAATTGATGAGCCTGTTCGAGAGCGCCGCGCATTCGCGCCTCGTAGTCTACAACGAGACGCTGGACGACCCCGAGGGCATGGTGCACATCCGCGACCTGCTCGCCTTCATGACCGCCCGCGCGCGGGTCGGCGAGGCCGGCAAGACGCGGCGCAAGAAACCGTTTCCCGCAGGGCTCGACCTGCGTGCAGTGGATCTCGCGCTGCCGCTGTCGGAAGCCAACATCACGCGAAAGCTGCTCTATGTGCCGCCGTCGATGCGGGCGATCGACCTTCTGGCACAGATGCAGGCCTCGCGCGTCCACCTCGCCCTGGTCGTCGACGAATATGGCGGCACCGACGGACTGGTCTCGATCGAGGACATTGTCGAGCAGGTGGTCGGCGAGATCGACGACGAGCACGACAGCGACGAGCCGCCCGCGATCGTTCGCCAGGCCGACAATTCGTTCATCGCCGATGCACGTGCGACCCTCGACGACGTCCGCAAGGTGATCGGTGAGGAATTCGTCACAGGCGAGGCCGGCGAGGACGTGGAGACACTGGGCGGCTATCTCGTGTCCCATGTCGGCCGCTTGCCGGTGCGCGGCGAAGTGATCTCGGGTCCGGGCAATTTCGAGGTCGAAGTCCTCGATGCCGATCCGCGCCGCGTCAAGCGGCTGCGCATCGCGCCGGCCAAGGAGCGCCCGGCCCCGCGCAAGGAGCGCGAACGCAGCCGGCGGGAAGCTGCTTCCGACCAGGTCCAGTCTTCCGGCAGCGACACGCCGCCGCCCTCCGGCGACGGGGCCGCTCCGCAGTGAAAGCCCGCGACAAACTCCGCGCCGCCGCTCTCTCGATCATCCTCGCCTGGGGATGGAAGCGCGCCGGGATTGCGTTCGCCGCCGGCGTCTTGTCGGCGCTCGCGATGGCGCCGTTCAACGCATGGCCCATTCTGTTCCTGACCTTTCCCGTTCTGGTCTGGCTGATCGACGGGGCGGCGGCAGGCAAATGGCGCGGCGTGCCGGCGGCGGCGTGGACGGGTTTCTCCTTCGGGTTCGGCTATTTCGTCCCAGGGCTGTATTGGACCGGCTATGCCTTTTTCGTCGATGCGCCCACTTTTGCGTGGCTGTCGCCGTTCGCCGTGCTGGGCCTGCCCGCCTATCTTGCGCTCTATCCGGCGCTCGGCTTCGCGCTGGCGCGGCTGCTTTGGACCAGAGATCCTTCGCGAATTCTTGCGCTCGCATTCGCGCTCACGGTCAGCGAATGGCTGCGCGGGCATCTGCTCACGGGCTTTCCCTGGAACACCTTCGGCTACGCGCTATCCGAACCCCTCGCGCTGGCCCAGATCGCCTCGGTAATCGGCCTGTGGGGGATGACGTTCCTGACCGTTGCAGTGTTCGCGAGCCCGGCGGTGCTGATCGACGGAAAGCGGAGCAAGCCGTGGATCGTGCCCGCCGCTGCGCTCGCAACCCTGCTGGCGCTTGGTATCTTCGGTGCAGTCCGCCTTTCGCTGATGCCGACGAAAATGGTGCCGCACGTCAAACTGCGCATCATGCAGCCGAACCTGCAGCAGGACGTCAAGTTCAACTACTCCGCCAAGCGCGAAGTGATGCAGAAATACCTGGCGCTGTCGGATCGCGCCAAGGGGCCGGAGTCAACCGGCGTGCGCGACGCCAGCATCCTGATCTGGCCGGAATCCGCGTTCCCGTTCTTTCTGACGCGCGAAGCCGATGCGATGGCGCAGATCGCCGACCTCCTGCCGAAGGGCACGATGCTGATCACTGGCGCGGTGCGGGCGCCCGACGATACGCCGCCGGGCATGCCGGTCAGGCGCGCCTACAACTCGATCTATGTAATCGACCACGATGGCAGCGTGCTGTCGGTTTACGACAAAACCCATTTGGTCCCGTTTGGTGAATACCTGCCATTTCAGGAATGGATGGAACGACTGGGCTTCGCACAGCTCACCAAGATGCAGGGCGGCTACATTCCCGGCACGCGCCGGCGTCCGCTCGACATCCCCAGCGCACCGCGCGCGCTGCCGCTGATCTGCTATGAAGCGATTTTCCCGGGAAAGTTGGCCGATGACGGCGATCGCGCCGGCTGGATCATCAACCTCACCAATGACGGCTGGTTCGGAATCTCCACCGGCCCGTACCAGCATCTGCAGCAGGCGAGACTGCGCGCGATCGAAGAAGGCCTGCCGGTGGTGCGCGCCGCCAACACCGGGATCTCCGCTGTGGTCGATCCGATGGGACGAATTGTCGCGCAGCTTGGCCTCGGAATCGAAAGCGTGCTGGATGCGAACCTGCCAGCATCGATTGCGCCGACATTTTATGCACGCGTTCAGGACGCTCCTGCCGCTATAATACTAGCACTTGCCGTCATTTTCGTCGTGTACCGGCGCTCGAAGCGGCAAAAATTCTGAACAGACTCAAAAATCATTTTCCAACGAAATTAGAATGGGTCGAACTTGCGAAGGTTGACAGGGCGCCGCGTCGCTTCGCATTGTGCGCACCTAGTTCAAACAGTCAGTTCATTGTTCGAAGTCTCCCCTTCCTCCGAGCAGAATTTGACGGTTTCGCGTCTGGAGTCTCTGGCGTCTCCCGGCGCTAAAAACCCGAAGGAGACAGAATGTCGACCAAAGCGCCAAACCCTGTTGACAAATATGTCGGCAGCCGCGTGCGAATGCGCCGCATCATGCTCGGAATGAGCCAGGAGAAACTTGGCGAGGCGCTAGGCCTGACGTTTCAGCAGATCCAGAAATACGAAAAGGGAACCAACCGCGTCGGCGCCAGCCGGCTGCAGCAGATTTCGGAAGTGCTGCAGGTGCCGGTGTCGTTTCTGTTCGATGGCGGCCCGAGCGGCGCCGTCGGCGGCGAGGGCTCGGCCGAGAGCGCATCGCCCGCCTATATCGCCGATTTTCTAGCAACCTCCGAGGGACTAGCGCTGACTCGCGCGTTCACCCGGATACCCGACGCGAAACTTCGGCGCAGCATCGTCGACCTGGTCGAGCAGATCGCAGACCGCGAAGCTGCGGAGAACGGCGAGAAGGCGGCGAAAGCCCCCTGAATTGGCAGGATTGACGTCGGTCGGCACGCTGGCGCATGACATTGGCCTGACTTCGAGGCAGGCCAACGGCCAATGGCAGCAACATCCAGCAATCCATTCGACGCGAGAGAGATACTCGACGGCATCCGCCGCTGGGTCGAGATCGAGACGCCGACGGACGCACCGACACAGGTCAACAAGCTCGGCGACCTGATCGCCCAGTGTTATGCCGATTTGCCGGTGCGGATTGAACGCATCGCCGGACGCGACGGCTGCGGCGATCATCTCGCCGTGCGCTCGGCCTGGGGGCAGGACGCGCCGGGCATTCTGGTGCTCAGTCACCACGACACAGTGCATCCCGTCGGCTTCATCGAGCGACTGCCGTTCAGGATCGACGGTGATCGCGCCTATGGCCCCGGCATCTACGACATGAAGGGCGGCGCCTATCTCGCTTATCATGCCTTCCGGCAAATCTGCGCCGGGCCCGTGCCCCCGCTTGGCATCACCCAGCTCTATGTCTCCGACGAGGAGATCGGCAGCCCGACATCGCGCGCGCTGATCGAGGCGGAAGGGCGCAAGGCGAAATACGTGCTGGTGACGGAGCCTGCGCGCGACGGCGGCAAGATCGTCACCGGCCGCAAGGGCGTCGCGCGTTTCGAGGTATTCCTGAAGGGTGTGCCCGCACATGCCGGAACCCGGCCGCAAGACGGCCGCAGCGCCATCCGCGAGCTCGGCAATGTAATACAGGCCCTGGAGGCGCTGAACGATTCATCGCGCGGCATCTCGGTGAATGTCGGCGTCGTGCGCGGCGGCACCCGGCCGAACGTCGTTGCGGAAGAAGCCTATGCCGAAGTCGACCTGCGCGTACCGGCGCTGGCCGATGCGGAAGAGCTGGTGCCGAAAATCCTCGGCCTGAAATCGCGCACCGACGGCGTCAGCGTGAAGGTCCTTGGCGAACTGAATCGCCCGCCCTATGAAAAGAGCAACGCCGGCGCCGCGCTGTTCGAGCATGCCAAGGGACTTGCCGCCGAAATCGGTTTCGACCTGGTCGACACCTCCACCGGCGGCGGCTCCGATGGCAATTTCACCGCGGCGCATACCGCAACCCTCGACGGGCTAGGCGTCGATGGCGAAGGCGCGCATACCCACTACGAGCAGATGTACATCTCATCTATTGAGCCGCGGGCACGGCTGCTGCACCGCCTGTTCCAGACGCTGCGATGATGCGCCCCTCCAATTCCGACCGCGACCATACGCATGGGCAAGGCTCGTTCTTCGGCCGGCGCAAGGGTCACAAGCTGCGCGCCTATCAGGCCGATCTGATCGAGAGCCTGCTGCCGCGGCTGGGCCTGGACACGTCGTCGGCTGCGCCCGCTCAGCTTGCTGAAATCTTCGACCGAAAGCTCGATGATGTCAGGCTCGAGATCGGTTTTGGCGGCGGCGAGCACCTGGCCGCCGAGGCGCTGGCCTTTCCGAACGTCGGCTTCATCGGCTGCGAGCCTTATGTGAACGGCTTGGCAAAGATCCTCGCGCAGATCGAGGCGCACAACATCGCCAACGTCCGCCTGTTCGCCGGCGATGCGGCGGAACTACTGGCCTGGGCGCCGCCGCGTTCGCTGGCGCGGATCGACCTGATTCATCCTGATCCCTGGCCGAAGCGGCGGCACTGGAAGCGACGGTTCGTGCAGGATGCGACGGTGGCCGCAATGGCGCGCGTCATCAAGCCATCGGGCGAGTTCCGCTTCGTCAGCGACATCGACGATTATTGCGCCTGGACGCTTGCGCATCTGTTGCGCTCACCGGATTTTGCCTGGCTGGCGGAGCGCGCAGCCGACTGGCAGCATCCATGGGAGGGCTACACCATGACGCGTTACGGCAGGAAAGCCGAGCGCGAGGGCCGCATCTCGACCTATTTGCGGTTTCGGCGTGCAGGCTAGTTAGGCCACGTCATTTCGGGGCGATGCGATAGCATCGTACATCTGAGGTTCCGCCTTCGCGTGATCGGGAACGAGGACAGCTACTGCCCCGTCATTCGCGCCTTCTTCGCGTCGGTGGCTTCCCACACCATGCGTTTGCCGCGCTCGCGGCCGAGCAGCTCGATCGGATCGTGATTGTCGATATGGCCGAACTGCCCCTTGTAGACGCTGTAGCCGCATAGTTCCTGCAGGCGCCGCGGGAAGCGAATGGCGGTTTCGCGGGGAATGCCGAGCTGCAAGTTCTCCTGCTGCCGCATCCAGCCCCAGCAATAGGCGCAGGAGAAGGCGTAGCGCCGCGCATCCGACGCGTTGGCGCCGCCGCCGTGCCAGAGCGCGCTGTCGAACAGCATCACGCTGCCGGCGGGCATGGTCGCGGTGACGGCGTCGTAGTCCCTGCCGTATTCCGGCGAGGAATCAAATTTGTGGCTTCCCGGGATGATGCGCGTGGCGCCATTGTCGTCGCGAAAATCCGACAGCGCCCAAATCGCATTCAGCGTGATCGGGATGTGCGGACGCGGCAGCGGGATCAGCTGGGTGTCCTCATGGATCGGCTGCGCCTCCTGGCCCGGGCCGAGCACCAGCGAACAGAACGACGACAGCAGGCACTCCTTGTCAAGCACGCGCTCGACAATGGGCAGCACGCTCTCATGCAGCGGCACTTCCCAGAAGATATCGTCGTAGGTGAGCAGGTTGTTGATGCGGACGGTCTTGAACCCCTCGAACGAGGTCTTGGCGTAACCGAGATCGTGCTCGTCCTCGATCCGGTCCAGCGCGCGCTTGAGATCATCGACCAGCGTTGCGGATGCGGCCCGCTCGATCACCGTATAGCCGTCGTCGCGAATACGATCGGCATGTGCCCGGATTTCCGTCTCCGTCAACATCGCCCTCTCCCTTGCGGCGCTGTGGCGCGCCTTGGCGGGGAGGATAGCGGGCGGGTGTTGGCTTTACCAGATCGGCACTGCGGAGCGCCGTCGACGAAGCCACAGTGGAGAAAGCGTGATTACGCCGCCTGCCGCGCCTTCCAGAAATTCACCACCCGCTCGGCGGTAGAGGGCATCAGCCGGGCGAAATTGACCCTGGCACCTTCGATGTCCGCCTGCGAAGGGACGCGGTTGGGACCGATTCTCAGCAGGATCAGCGCGCGCACCGTCGCCCATTCGAGCCCGATCACCTTGCAGACGATCAGGATCGGATCATAGCGATCACCCGAGATCAGGCGATCGAGGATTGCGATTTTCACGCCCGACATCGCCGAGAGCGCCGCGATCGACTCCTCGTACTTTTGCGCCATCGCAAACCCGAGCACCGCGCTTTCATCGAGATTATCGGCCTCGTGCAGCGCCAGGATCGCGCGCTTTGCCGGCTCGAAATTGCGGCGGCCTTCAACCGGCGGCATCAGGGCGGAAATGTCGTTCATCACCCGCCTGATCGCGGCCTGCCGCGCCGGCTTTGCGGCATCGAGCAAGCGGCGTCGGACAACGTCGATCGACCCGCCGAGCAATTCCTTGAGATTGTCGTCGGAGAGATCGTCGCGCTGCCCGATCGTGAGTGTCAGCCGCTCGTCCTGGCCGGCGCGCTTGATCAGCGTCGAATAGCCGGTTGCAGAGAACACAGCGCCGGCATTGCCCGCGGCGCGGCGCACCACCTCGCGATCGCCACGGCGGACGATGACGTCGGTTACGCCGGTTGAGAGCGTCGCCCGCTCGGCCATGGCAAGCAGATGTTGCTGGCCCTTTTCGCGCGCGATCTCGACCAGCACTTTCTCGTCGATAACGGGCGATCGGCGGAGCAGCGGGCCGGCGATGGTGATCTCGTCCTCGCGCGCGAGCTGACCCACCAGATTGCGCGGCGCATTGGCGACCGGGCCCAGCCGCTCGGCGATATCGGCGCGGATGGCGGGTTCGGTGCGCGGCACGAGGCCGGTCAGGATGCCGTCGAAGAAGTCGACATGTTCGGGCCGAAAGCCGCGTGCGCCCTCGAAAAACAGTTCGACGATGCGCCGAGCCGCCTCGGCACGTCGATTCGGATCGTCACCCCTGACGAGTTCATCGAGCCCGGGGATCAGGAATGTCGCGAAACTCATTCAACCTACTCAACCCGGCCGAGGTCCCGCGCTTTCCTTTGAGCGCTTTCCTGACGGGTTTTTGGGCAATCTAGGCAGGCGAAGTGAACGAAGAGTTTCGCGACAAATCCGCTCGAAACGAGCTAAATTCTTGATTAACGGGGTTGCTGGGGGCCTCGGGGCCTTGCCGGAATGCGGTAAAACCGCTATATCAGCCACAACTTACATGTCTCATACGATCGCGTATTGAGAGTGGGCCCTCCGGGACCCGCTCTTTTTTATTACCTGAACGAGGCCGGGCCTCCGATCGGATCCGCCCGACCGTTCGGGAACCGGTCGGGCAAAGCGGGCTTAGGGCCCTGAAGAACCTGCAGAACGAACCGAACTTGACCCTGGCGATGACCGAACCAACTGCTCCCTCCGTGGATGCCGGATTGCTGGACGAGCCCCGTCTCGTGGTCGAGCCGGGCATGGCGGCGCGGGTGTCGGCGATCGCCGAGCCGGTGCTGCAGGGCATGGGCTACCGGCTGGTCCGCATCCGGATTTCAGGTGAAGCCGGCTGCACCGTGCAGATCATGGCCGAGCGGCCGGACGGGACCATGCTGATCGAGGATTGCGAGGCGGTCTCGCGGGCGCTGTCGCCGGTGCTCGACATCGCCGACCCCATCGAGCGCGCCTACCGGCTGGAAATTTCCTCGCCGGGCATCGACCGCCCGTTGGTGCGCCGTTCCGACTTCGAGCGCCACGCCGGCCATCTCGCGAAGATCGAAATGGCGGTTGCCGCTCACGGCCGCAAGCGTTTTCGCGGTATAATCGCCGGCGTCGAAGGCAATGCCGTGCGCCTCAGGCGCGACGAGGTGCCTGCGGGCGAAGATGCCGACGTGCTGCTGGTGATGGAAGATATCGCCGATGCGCGGCTTGTCCTCACCGACGAGCTGGTTGCGGAATCGATGCGGCGCGGCAAGGCCGCCGAGCGTGAGATGCGCAGAGACCTCGGGCTGGCGCGGCCGCTCGCCGAACATGCCAAGCGCGACCTGTCGAAAGGCGAACAGCCGAAACCGAAGAAGAAGCCGCTACCGAAGAACACCAAGCAACACCGCCTCGCCGCCGATCGCGCGCGCAGGGGCGATACCGATCCTACCGAAGGAGACTAGACCATGGCAGTCAGCGCCAACAAACTCGAACTGCTGCAGATCGCAGACGCCGTTGCGCGCGAAAAGTCGATCGACCGTTCGATCGTGATCGCTGCGATGGAAGACGCCATCGCCAAGGCGGCGCGTGCCCGCTACGGCAGCGAGACCGACGTCCATGCCGAGATCGACGCCAAGAAGGGCGAGCTGCGGCTGTCGCGCCACATGCTGGTGGTGGAGAACGTCGAGAACCATGCCAACCAGATTTCGCTTGCCGACGCCCGCCGCGCCAATCCGGGCGCTCAGATCGGCGACACCATCGCCGACACTCTGCCGCCCCTGGAATATGGCCGCATCGCGGCGCAGTCGGCCAAGCAGGTGATCGTGCAGAAGGTCCGCGAGGCCGAGCGCGACCGGCAGTACCAGGAATTCAAGGACCGCATCGGCGACATCGTCAACGGCATCGTCAAGCGCGTCGAATATGGCAGCGTCATCGTCGACCTCGGCCGCGGGGAGGCCATCATTCGCCGCGACGAGATGCTGCCACGCGAGGTGTTCCGCAACGGCGATCGCGTCCGCGCCTATATTTTCGACGTGCGCCGCGAAACGCGCGGCCCGCAGATCTTCCTGTCCCGCACCCATCCGCAGTTCATGGCCAAGCTGTTCGCGCAGGAAGTGCCGGAAATCTATGACGGGATCGTCGAGATCAAGGCCGTTGCCCGCGATCCGGGATCCCGCGCCAAGATCGGCGTGGTCTCCCGCGATTCCTCGGTCGATCCGGTCGGCGCCTGCGTCGGCATGCGCGGCTCGCGCGTGCAGGCCGTTGTGAACGAGCTGCAGGGCGAAAAGATCGACATCATTCCGTGGTCGCCGGACATCGCGACCTTCGTGGTCAACGCGCTGGCGCCGGCCGAAGTCGCCAAGGTCGTCATCGACGAGGACCGCGAGCGCATTGAGGTCGTGGTGCCCGACACCAATAACCAGCTCTCGCTGGCGATCGGCCGCCGCGGCCAGAACGTCCGGCTCGCCTCGCAGCTCACCGGCTGGGACATCGACATCCTGACCGAGCAGGAAGAGTCCGAGCGCCGCCAGGCCGATTTCGAGAATTCGACCCGCGTCTTCATGGAAGCGCTCAACGTCGACGAGGTCGTCGGTCAGCTGCTCGCTTCGGAAGGCTTCACCTCGGTCGAGGAACTGGCGCTGGTCGATGTGCGCGAACTCGCCGGCATCGAAGGTTTCGACGAGGAAACCGCCAATGAACTGCAGAACCGCGCCAAGGAATATCTCGAACGGCTGGAATCCGAGCTCGAGAGCCGGCGCAAGGAGCTGGGCGTTGCCGACGACATGAAGGACGTACCCGGCATCAATTCGAAGATGCTGGTCAAGCTCGGAGAGAACGACGTCAAGACGGTCGAGGATCTGGCGGGCTGCGCCACCGACGACCTCGTCGGCTGGACCGAGCGCAAGGAGGGAGCCGAGCCGGTCAAGCATGCCGGGTTCCTCGATGGCATCGAGATCTCCCGCGAGGACGCCGAAGCACTGATCATGCAGGCGCGGGTCAAGGCCGGCTGGATCACCCAGGAAGATCTCGCCAAGCAGTCTGCGGAGGCTGAAGCCCCCGAAGACCAGCCGGCCGCCTAAGGTAGCGGGAGATGCCCCGCGCATGCTCGCGAACGTTGATGCAGAACTCGACAACGGGCCGCGGACCGACAAGTCCGCGACGATGCGGATGTGCGCGGTCAGCCGCGAGGTGCGGCCGGTCGACGAGCTGATCCGTTTCGTCCTGTCGCCGGAAGGCGCAGTGGTTCCCGACCTCAAGCGCAAGCTGCCGGGCCGCGGTCTTTGGATTACGGCCTCGCGGGCGCGGGTTGCGGAAGCGGTCCGGCGTAACCAATTCACCAGAGGGTTCAGACGCGACGTCCGCGCCGCCCCGAGTCTCGCCTCCGACACTGAAAATCTGCTGGTGCGTAGCGCGGTCGAAGCACTGGCCATGGCGGCCAAGGCCGGTCAGGTGGTGGCGGGCTTCGCCAAGGTCGAGGAGGCCCTCTCCGGGCGGAAGGCAATGGCGTTGATCCATGCTTCCGACGGGGCGGCCGACGGAATCCGCAAATTGGACGCGATCGTCAGCCAAAGGGGCGGAAATCATGGTGAATCCCCTGGTTTCCCCGTGGTCACGGCGCTGACATCGGCAGAATTGGATTTGGCACTAGGGCGGACAAATGTGATACATGCTGCGCTGCTCGCGGGCCCGGCGGGCAAGACCTTCCTGTCGCGCAGCCAGATCCTGGTCCGATACCGGACGGCGGATGACGACAAGACGGCCGGGACGGCAAAGAATTCTGACTGAACGACACGCTGCAATGAATGTGCGCATGCGCGCAACGTAACGAGATTAGGACTGCTGAATGGTTGATACCAAAACGCCTGGCGACAAGACCCTGAGCATGCCGAGCAAGACCCTGACGCTGAAGCCGCGGGTCGAGACAGGCACCGTGCGCCAGAGTTTCAGCCATGGCCGCAGCAAGCAGGTTGTGGTGGAAAAGCGCGGCAAGCGCCGCATGCCCGGCGAGGCCTCGGGGCCCGCGGAGGCGCCCGCCGCGCCGGAGCCCGCCGCCAAGCCCGCACCCACTGCCAGGCCCGTATCGGGCGGACGCCCAGCTGCGCCGTCGGCGCCGCGCGGCGGTTCCGGCGTCGTGCTGCGCACGCTGACCGAGGATGAGCGCTCGGCCCGCGCCAGCGCGCTTGCCGATGCGAAGGTTCGCGAAGAGGAAGAGCGCCGCCTCGCCGAAGAGGAAGCCAAGCGCCGCGCCAGCCGCGAAGGCATCGAGCAGGCCGAGCGCGAAGCCGCCGAAGCACGCCGCAAGGCCGAGGAAGAACGCCATCGCCAGGAAGAAGAGGCCAAGCGCAAGGCCGAGCAGGAAGCCAAGCGTCGCTTCGGCGAAGCCGAGGCTGCAGCCGCCAAGCCTGCTCCGGCCACAGCAAAATCCACTCCCGCCACCGCAAAGCCCGCGACGACCACCGCCCGAACCCCGGCGTCCGTCAAGGCGCCCGGTGTCGCCGTGGAAGCCGAGGAAGAGGAGTCTCCGCGCCAGATCCGCCGCGGCCCCGGCGGCGCGATGCGCCCTGTCGCTGCGCCAAAAACCACGCACAAGCCCGGCCCGCAGAAGCAGCGCGGCCGCCTCACCGTTACCACCGCGCTCAACGCCGACGACGTGCGTGAGCGTTCGATCGCCTCATTCCGCCGCCGCACCCAGCGCCTGAAGGGCCATGCGTCGAACGAGGCGAAGGAGAAGCTGATCCGCGAAGTCACGATTCCCGAGGCGATCACCATCCAGGAACTCGCCAACCGCATGTCGGAACGCGCGGTCGACGTCATCCGCCTGCTGATGAGGCAGGGCGCGATGCACAAGATCACCGACGTGATCGACGCCGATACCGCGCAGCTGATCGCGGAAGAATTGGGCCACACCGTCAAGCGCGTCGCCGCCTCCGACGTGGAAGAAGGCCTGTTCGACGTCGTCGACGATTCGACCGACACCGAGCCGCGCTCGCCGGTGGTGACCGTGATGGGTCACGTCGACCACGGCAAGACCTCGCTGCTCGATGCGCTGCGCCACGCCAATGTGGTGTCCGGCGAAGCCGGCGGCATCACCCAGCACATCGGCGCCTATCAGGTGACCTCGCCCGAGAGCGGCAAGAAGATCACCTTCATCGATACGCCCGGCCACGCGGCGTTCACCGCGATGCGCGCCCGCGGCGCCAAGGTCACCGACATCGTCGTGCTGGTCGTGGCGGCCGATGACGGCGTCATGCCGCAGACGGTGGAAGCCATCAACCACGCCAAGGCGGCCAAGGTGCCGATGATCGTGGCGATCAACAAGATCGACAAGCCCGACGCCAGGCCCGAGCGCGTGCGCACCGAACTGCTGCAGCACGAGGTGCAGGTCGAATCGCTGGGCGGCGATGTCGTCGACGTCGAGGTTTC
>JAEZEU010000395.1 GCA_023432885.1 Pseudomonadota bacterium
CCGGTGTGTTCAGTGTGGTGCCTGGTCCCGGCGTGCTCAATGCGAGCGCGGCGCTGCTCACCGCCTTCGGCTGCAACGAGCCGGTGCTGTGCCTGACCGGCCAGGTGCCGACGCAGTTTCTCGGCAAAGGCCGCGGCCATCTGCACGAAATGCCCGACCAGCTCGCAACGCTCCGTACTTTCGTCAAATGGGCGGATCGCGCCGAATATCCCGATGTCGCGCCCGCCATGGTCGGCCGCGCCTTTCAGGAAATGCTGTCGGGCCGTCGCGGGCCGGCGTCGCTGGAAATGCCGTGGGATGTGTTCACCCAGCGTGCCGAGGTCGGTAAGGCGCAGGTCTACGCCCCCTTGCCTGCGCCCTCCCCTGATCCCGATCGCATCAAGGCTGCGGCCGCGCTGATCAAGGCCAGCAAGAACCCGATGATCTTTGTCGGTAGCGGCGCCATCCATGCGCGCGAGGAAATCCTCGAGCTTGCCGAAATGCTCGATGCGCCGGCGGTTGCGTTCCGCAGCGGCCGCGGCATCGTCTCCAACGCCCATGAACTCGGCCTGACCATGGCTGCCGCCTACAAGCTCTGGCCGACGACCGACCTCATGATCGGCATCGGCACGCGGCTGGAATTGCCGACCATGTCGCGCTGGCCATATCGGCCGGACGGTCTGAAATCGATCCGCATCGACATCGATCCCGTCGAGATGCGCCGCAATCCGCCAGACGTCTCCGTGATCTCGGATTCTCAGGCCGGCACGCGCGAGCTGGTCGCCGCCGTGAAGCGGACCGGCTTCAGCAAGGCGGGCCGCCGCGCCGCCATTCGCGAAGCGAGCGCGGCTGCGGAGAAAGAGATCCAGCGTGTCCAACCGCAGATGGCTTACCTCAGGATCCTGCGTGAAGTGCTGCCGGCACATGCCATCGTCACCGATGAGCTGTCGCAGGTCGGCTTCGCCTCCTGGTACGGCTTTCCGATTTACGAGCCGCGCACCTTCATCACCTCGGGCTACCAGGGCACGCTGGGCTCTGGTTTTCCGACCGCGCTCGGCGCCAAGGTCGCCTATCCCGACCGGCCGGTGGTCGCCATCACCGGCGACGGCGGATTCATGTTCGGCGTGCAGGAGCTGGCGACGGCCGTGCAGTTCCGTATCGGAGTCGTCACGCTCGTCTTCAACAACAACGCCTATGGCAATGTGCGGCGCGACCAGCGCGAACGGTTCGACGGCCGCGTGGTGGCTTCCGACCTCGTCAATCCCGATTTCGTCAAGCTTGCGGAGTCCTTCGGCGCGGGTGCCGCGCGCGTCACCTCGCCCGATCATTTCAAGCCGGCCCTGGAGAAGGCTTTGGCGGACGGCGGCCCCTATGTGATCGCGATCGAGGTGCCGACGGACTCAGAAATCAGCCCCTGGGCGTTCATCCACCCGGCAAAGCCCTGAGTTGTCGTTCCGGGGCGCGGGCGTTAGCGAGCGAACCCGGAACCTCGAGATTCAGGAGCGCAAGTGCGCTCCATGATTCGATGCTTCGCATTGCCCCGGAATGACAATCATACTTTACGCGCCTGCACCCGCAACGCTGCGATCACGAGAAGACCGGCGCCGGCGACGGCCCAGCAGGCGACCGGCGCCCATTGCAGCAGAGGCGCGTATTCCGGCAGCTTTTGCAGGCCGCCCGCCACCGCAGCCATCCTCGCGAAGGTCGCCAGCGCCAGCGCCGAGAAGACGAGGCCGACCACCTTGCCCTCCGCGCCGGTCTCGCCGATCGCAAGCGCCGCGGACACCGCCGCCATCAGCATGCAGCCCCAGGCGGCGCCTGCGAAAAACTGCGCCACGATCATGATCTGCAGATTGCCGGCAAGCTCCGCACCGATCATGGCGAGCGCACCGAGCAGGCCGGCCGCACCCATCACGATCAGTCCGCCGCGATGCTTCACCACCACGCTCGCCGGAAACATCGCGATGTTGAAGCCGATCCAGAACACCGGCATCAGCCATGGCAGATCGGCGGGCTGCGCGAACCGCAGATAGAACGGCGTGCTGTTGATGGAAAAATGCAGCTGATAGCCGAGCGAGAGGATCAGTATGGAGGCGATGAAGAAGATCGGCACGCCGCGGAGCGGCTTTGCCGGCTCGGCTGGTTTGCCGGTAGCCTCATCTGCAATGTCGCGCTCGACTTTTGCCAGCGCCAGCGTGGTCAGCAGCAGCACCACGCCCGAGATGACGAAGGGCAGCCGCGCGTCGTGGCTCTTCAGCACGACGCCGAGATAGGGCGAGACCGCGCCGGCAAGGCCATAGCCGAGCATCGCCAGCGCCGACAGGAACGGGATCGCGGGCTTGGCGCGGTGCTTGCCAAGCAAGGTCAGCGGCGGCGCGCGCAGCGCCGAGGACGTGATCACCCAAATCACGATCAGAGCAATGAACCAGGCCTGCGCGCCCGGCCCGGTGCCGGCCACGAAGGGCAACGCAACGAAGGCCGTGCAGGAGATTGCCGTCAGGACGCCGACGAACACGCTCAGCCGGCCGACCAGCTTTGCCACTTTGTCCGCGGCAATGCCCATGGCGGTATCGGTTATGGTGAAAATCGCCTGGTCCAGCATCAGGATCAGGATGACGGCCGATGGCGCGATGCCGACTTCGGCGGCGAGCTTGGGCAGATAGATGACGTAGGTGGTCCAGCCCAGCGTGAACACGAGTTGCAGCACGGCAAGATAGATGCCGGTGCGATTGGCGGCCGTACCGGCAGTATCCACCTCAAGTTCGGTCTTGGTCATGGAACCCAGAATAGAGCGTCACCGCGCCTTCCGGAAGGTCAGGTTGATGCGCTGGCGGCCCATCAAGGCATGTTCGCCGTCGGCGAGCGGCGCCACGCCATGGAAAAACAACCGCGACGGTCCACCCCACACCACGACATCGCCGTGCTCCAGCCGGTGGCGCTGCGGCTTGTCGCTGCGCCTGGCGCCCCCGAACAGGAAGGTCGCGGGTAGTCCCAGCGAGACGGAGACGATCGGCGCGGAAAAGTCCCTCTCGTCCCGGTCCTGATGCAGCGACATCTTGGCGCCGGGCTCGTAGCGGTTGATCAGGCAGGCGTCCGGCGCGAAGCCGGCAAAGCCCGCCTCGCGAGCCGCGCTCTCCGCCAGATCGCGAAACGCCGCCGGCATCGCGGGCCAGGCCTTCCCGCACTCGGGATCGGCGCCGTCATAGCGATAGCCGCTGCGGTCCGTGACCCAGCCGTAACAGCCGCAATTGGTCATGGCCACCGACATCTGGTGCCCTCCCGCCGTGAACATGCGGCGGAACGGCGCCTGGGCTTCGATCTCGCGCAACGCTGAGAGCAATTCGGCTTCGACCGGCCGGGCGAATCCACGCAGCAGGACAGCGCTCTCTGCCATCGTCTCGCGCGCTGGCAGAGCATCGGTAATGCTCTCGAACAAATCCGCGGTCAATCCGGCACGCACCTCACTTCCCGTCATGGAAGATCACGCCGACGGTGTGCCGGTGGCCGGAGCGCAGCCGGCTGACGCCATGGCGCATGTTGACGCGATAGGTGCCGCGCGTCCCTTGCACGGGTCGATGATGCACGGCAAAAGCCACCGCATCGCCCTGCATTAGCGGCACCACTTCGGCCCGCGACTGCATGCGTGGGCGCTGCTCGGTCAGCACGAATTCGCCGCCGGCAAAATCGCGCCCCGGCTCCGACAACAGGATCGCGACCTGCAGCGGAAACACGTGCTCGCCATAGAGGTCCTGATGCAGGCAGTTGTAGTCGCCGGCTTCATACTGCAGCAGCAGCGGCGTCGGCCGCGTCTGCCCGGCCTCGTGGCAGCGCTTGAGGAATGCCGCGTGCGAAGCGGGATAGCGGATCTCGATCCCCATCGTCTCGTTCCAGCGGTTGGCGAGGCCGGAGAGCTGCCCATAGAGCGCCGGGCGCAGTTCGGCGATCAGATCCGCAAGCGGATAGGAGAAGTACTTGTATTCGCCGCGGCCAAAGCCGTGCCGGCCCATGACGATACGGCTGCGGAAATTGCTGTCGTCGGGATACATCGCGGCGAGCGTGCTGCATTCCTCTGGCGTGAGCAGGCCGCGCAACACGGCGCATCCCTGGGCGTCAAGCTCGGCAGTCGCCTGCGCCCAGTCGATGGCTTCGACGCGCGCAGCGATCTCGGAGGATCGAAGTTTTCTGGCGGTTGCTGTCATGGGCAGAGTCTCGCAAACACCATCGGTTCCGGCCACCCGATTTCCGGCTACCCTCGCACCGGCAGCACGATCACGTCATAGGCGTGACTGATCTTGCGTTTCAGGACCGGATCTTCCAGCTCGTATTCGAAGCGGACCGAGGGGCGAATGCCACCCTTGGCCGCAAAGGTGCCGCCGAACATGGCGCAGCCGTCGGGCAAGCCCGATTTGCCAAATCCGCGCTCGATAAGATCCTTTACCGGCAGCATCGCGTCCAGAGTTCCCTCCTGGTAGAGCGTGCGCTGGCCATCGAACCAGGCCCAGGCGCGAAGGATCAACTGGTCCCAGTGCCCCACGACTTCCTCAAGCTCCCATAGTTCCGAGGCCATAGGCTTGTCGCACATCTGCTTGGACACGGTAACGCTGTAGCTCTCGACCTTGCGATCGGTGTGATCGGAGCCGAGGCCGACGAAGATGCGACCCTGCCAGCCGATCAGCACGAACTCGACCTCGCCGCTTGAATCGGCACCGCAGACCTCGATGACGTCGGAGGTGGTGAGACGCCGCGCCGAGCAGCGGTAATAAATCGGCGTGGTTGCCGGCCGCGCGATGCCGAGCGCCTCCAGTTCGGCGATGTGCTTGTCGCGCGCCACGGGATCGCGTCCGGTCCAGCCGGCGATGACCGCCTGGTCGATCGACAAGGTCAGCGGCGTCGCCACGCCGTTGTCCATCACGGTGAAAGTGAGGTCATACACGGATCATACCCTCCATCGCGGCGGCCAGTTC
>JAEZEU010000400.1 GCA_023432885.1 Pseudomonadota bacterium
CATCCTTGTGTCCATTCGCCGCCGGAGACGCCGCCGGAGCCGGTTGCTTCGGAGCGGCTGCGGAGCCGTTGGCGGCCGCCTCGTCGCATTGCTGAATGGCGGCCAGCTCCTGCAACAGATCGTGCCGCTCAATGTCGCAGCGCAACACGGTGTCCAGCACCGAGCTGGTGGTGCTGGGTGCCTCCTGCTCAATGTGCAGGATCTGCAGGTGCGCGGGGATGCCGGGGAAGCCGTGCGAGGCGACAAACTTGAGGAAGGTGGTCTTGCCGATGCCGTTGCGGCCCATCAGGGCGATCATCTCGCCCGATTGAACCTTCAGCGACAGGCCGAACAGCACCTGGCTCAGGCCGTAGCAGGTCTCGATGCCATCGATTTCGAGCAATGTCTCAGCCATTCCAGTTACCCTTGGCTCGTCACTGCATGCTGGTCGCCGAGATAGGCGCGTCTGACTTCCTCGTTGTTGCGGATCTCGTCCGTGTTGCCGCAGGCAATCACGCGGCCATAGACCAGCACGGTGATGCGGTCGGCGAGCGCGAACACCGCCTCCATGTCGTGCTCCACCAGCACGATGGTGACTTCCTTGCGCAATTCCTTCAGCAGCGCCACCATGCGTTGGGATTCGGTGGCGCCAAGCCCGGCCATCGGCTCGTCCAGCAGCAATAGTTGCGGTTTTGTAGCGAGCGCCACCGCCAGCTCGAGCTCCCGCTGCTCGCCATGGCTGAGCTCGGAGACCAGCACGTCGGCGCGCTTGTCGAGGCCGACCCGCGCCAGCGCGGCATGCGCCGCCTCGCGTAGCGCCCGCTCCTTCCGCGCATTGGCCCAGAAGCGATAGGAATGGCCGGCATGGGCTTGCGCGGCGAGCGCGACATTGTCGGCGGCGCTGAAATCGCGCAAAAGCGACGTGATCTGGAATGATCGCGCCAGACCCAGGCCGCTACGCCTGTAGGGCGGCAGCCTCGTGATGTCTTGCCCGGCGAAATGAATGGCGCCGGAATTCGGCATCAATTGTCCGGTGAGCTGGCTGATCAGCGTGGTCTTGCCGGCGCCGTTGGGGCCGATGATGGCATGCAGCTCGCCCTGCGCAACCTCCATGGAAAGATTGTCGGTCGCAACGAGGCCGCCGAACCGCCGCACCAGTTTTTCGACGCGCAACAGATGCTCAGCCACGGGAGAACCTCCCGAGCAGGCCCATGATGCCGCCGCGCGCGAACAGCACGATGAGGAGCAGAAGCGGCCCCATGATCAGCGCCCAGTATTCGGTGATCTGCGAGAGCAGCTCTTCCAGCACCAGAAACACGATGGCCCCGATGACGGGGCCGAACAGCGTTCCCATGCCGCCGAGGATCACCATCACCATCAGGTCGCCGGAGCGGGTCCAGTACATCACGGCCGGGCTGACGAAATCAGTGTTGTTGGCGAGCAGCGCGCCGGCCAGCCCGCAGATGGTGCCCGAGATGACGAAGCAGACCAGGCGATAGCGGTTGGCGTGGAAGCCGATCGCCTGCATGCGCTGCTCGTTGGAGCGCACGCCCTGCACGACGAGGCCGAAGCGCGAGTTGACGATGCGCCAGATCAGATAGAGCCCGCCAAACAGGCAGGCGAGGCAGACGTAATAGAACTGCGTTCGGTTGGAGAGATCGACCAGCGAGCCGAAATCGCTGCGCTTGTAGATGGTCAGGCCATCGTCCGCGCCGTAGCGGGACAGCGAGGAGGCGATGTAATAGGCCATCTGCGCGAAGGCGAGCGTGATCATGATGAAATAGACGCCGCGGGTGCGCAAGGACAGCGCGCCGACGACAAGCGCAAACAGCGCGGAGGCAACCAGCGCCACCGCCCACTGGATGAAGCCGGAGCCGATTCCTTCGAACGCCAGGATGCCGACGGCATAGCCGCCGATGCCGAGATAGGCGGCGTGGCCGAAGCTCATCATGCCGCCGTAGCCCATGATGAGATTGAGGGATGCGGCGGCAAGCGCCAGGATGATGATCCGGGTGAAGATCGTCAGGATGAACACCTTGCCCGTGATCGCCGAATAGACCGGCAGCAGCACGAGGCCCGCAATGACCAGGGCCACGACAACGTTACGCAGATTGACAGCAGACTTCATCGCTTGGCGGCCGGGAACAGCCCCTCCGGCCTGGCGATCAGCACGATCGCCATCAAGAGGTAAATCAGCATCGAGGACAGTGCGGGCGCCGCGGTGGAGGCGGCGGTGGAACTCAGCACCTTGCGCAGGAGGTCCGGCAGGAAGGCGCGGCCGAGCGTGTCGATCATGCCGACGAAGATCGCCGCCATGAAGGCGCCGCGGATCGAGCCGATGCCGCCGATCACGATGATGACCAGGGCGAGGATCAGGATGTTCTCGCCCATGCCGATCTGCACGGTGAGGATCGGCGCCTGCATCAGCCCGGCAAGGCCGGCGAGCGCAGCGCCGAGGCCGAACACCAGCGTGAACAGCAATTTGATGTTGATGCCGAGCGCGCCTATCATCTCGCGGTTGGAGGCCCCGGCGCGGATCAGCATGCCGATGCGCGTGCGCATGACCACGACATACAGCAGAGCCGCGACCAGCAGCGCGACCGCGATGATCGAGAGCCGGTAGGCCGGATAATAGACGCCGGGCAGTATCTGGACCGGGACCGTGAGCCAGCCCGGCAGCGGCAGCGCGAGGCCGGCCGGCCCCCAGATCAGCCGCACCGCATCATTGAAGAACAGGATCAGGCCGAAGGTCGCCAGCACGTGGTCGAGATGGTCGCGGCCATAGAGATGTCTGAGCGCAACGAATTCCAGGACAATGCCGAGCAACAGCGTAGCGCCGAGCGCCATGGCGCAGCCGAGAATGAAATTGCCGGTCCAGGCCACGAAGGTCGCCGCGAAATAGGCGCCCATCATATAGAGCGAGCCGTGGGCGAGATTGACGAAGTCCATGATGCCGAAGACCAGCGTCAGTCCTGCCGCGAGCAGGAACAGCAGCAGGCCGAACTGCAGCCCGTTGAGCAGTTGTTCGACGACGACGAGCATGGACCTCTAAGCCTGGTAGGTAGCCCTAAAAAAGCAGCGGCAGCGCGAAGGCACTGCCGCTTATTGTTATTGGACGCATCATCTCACGCAAGGGCACTAAACGCCACGGAAGATCATACGCCAGAGAGCCCGAGCTTACTTCATCGGGCACTTGTGGTGGAAGCGGTCCTGATCGTCCTTGACGATGGTTGCCACCGTCTTGAGCGACAGCTGGCCGTCGGCGTCCTTGACCACGTCCTGCAGGTAGAAATTCTGGATCGGGATGTGGTTGTTGCCGTACTTGAACGGGCCGCGCAGCGACTTGAAGTTCGCCTTCTCCATCTCGGCCTTCATCTCGTCCTTCTTGGTCATGTCGCCCTTTACCTTGACCACGGCGCTGTTGATCAGTTGCGCGGCGTCATAGGCTTGTGCGCCGT
>JAEZEU010000421.1 GCA_023432885.1 Pseudomonadota bacterium
CCAGCAGATCCCATTTGCGCTTCAGCATTTCCTGTGCGTGGACGTGGCGCACCACCGTGACGCTGGCGCCGACCTGGCGGAAGTAATCCGCCAGCATGTGCACGAAGCTGTCGTCATGGTCGATCAGCAGCACTTTCTTTCCGGAGCCGGTGGCGTCGGGCGCGATGCTCGACAGCGGCTTTGGCGGATCGCCGCGTAGCGCCTGGAACAGGGCGGCCGCCTTGACATGGCATTCGCGGTCTTCCGCCGCGGGATCGGAGTCAAACAGACAAGTGGCGCCGACGCGCACCTCAGCAAGCCCATCCTTCATCCGGATGGTGCGGATGGTCAGGCCCGTGTTGATGCTGCCGTCGAAATTGACCGCGCCGATGGCGCCGGCATACCAGCGCCGCGGCGAGCGCTCGTGATCCTCGACGAACTGCATCGCCCACAGCTTTGGCGCTCCGGTGACGGTGACCGCCCAGGCGTGAGTAAGGAACGCATCAAGCGAGTCGAAGCCGGGCCGCAGCATGCCCTCGACGTGGTCGACGGTGTGGAACAGCTTTGAATAGGTCTCGATCTGCCGCCGCGCCAACACCTTGATCGTGCCGGGCACGCAGATGCGCGCCTTGTCGTTGCGGTCGACGTCGGTACACATGTTGAGCTCGAATTCGTCCTTCTCCGAATTCAGGAGCTGGCGGATCTGCTCGGCGTCGCCGATGGCATCGGCACCGCGCGCGATGGTGCCGGAGATCGGGCAGGTCTCGACCCGCCTCCCGTCGGAGCGCACGAACATTTCCGGCGAAGCGGAAACCAGGAATTCGCCCTGGCCGAGATTCATCAGCGCGCCATAGGGCGACGGATTGATGCGGCAGAGGCGCTGGAACACTTCGGCCGGCGAGCGCTCGCAGGGCTCGGCGAAGAGCTGCCCCGGCACCGCCTCAAACAAGTCGCCCCGGGCAAATGCCGCGCGCGCGACTTCCACCGTGGCCTGGTATTCGCCGGGAGCGTGATCGGCGAAGCCCTGGCGCTGCGACTTCCGGTAGACGCTTTCGCCGGTCGCGAGCGGCAAGCCCTGGGTCGACCTGCCCTTCCACGCAAACTCGTAGGACAGAACGACGCCGCGGCCGGCGGCGCGGTCATAGGCGAGCAGGCGATCCGGTACATACAGCACGATGTCGCGCTGGTCGGCCTCGCGCGCGCGCTTCTGCACGAGGTCCTCGATCTGGAACACGAGGTCGTAGGCGAAGGCGCCGTAGAGGCCAAGCAGCGGATCGTCATTGGCCGAGAACGCCGCGATGAGGTCGCGCACCAGGGACATCACGCTGGCGCGGCGGGTGCGCTGGTCCTCTTCCATCGGCGCTTCGCCGCGGACGATATGACCGGCAAGGCGCGTGGCGCTCTTTTTATCGATGACGATGCAAGGCTCGCGCAAGGCTTCGGCGATGAACGCGATCAGCACCTCGCCGCGCGGGTTGAGGGCCGACAGCGAAAACTTCGTGCCCGTGCTTTCCAGCACCAGCGGCGGATCGGCAAAGCCGAGATCGAAGCTTTCGTAACGCCCCGGCACGGTGGTTCCGGAGGACAACACCACGCCGCGCCTGGTGTCGAGCTGGTTGATCAGGTCGTCGAGCCGCTTCGCATCGCCCGTGAATTGTTCGGACATCCGCGTGATCGCAAGCCCGCTCGCCGTGCGGAATTCGCTTTTGTCGGGCAGCGAGAAAACGGTCCTGTTCATGTGATCCTCTTACGAAACTTATCGAGGGAGCGCCACACAGGACAAACGAGAAGGCCGCCGAACTGCGTTGGCGACCTCTGACGATTTTTTAGAATGCAATCGCACCGGCCACCTTTTACAAGGTGCGCCACCAACGACGGGACGGGCGGGCCACGGTGCTCATGGGGCTACTCACCATCGCGAAGGGGCCGTGTCAAGGGACGCCGCGCCACAGGGTGCTGCTTTCGGCGGCAATCCGGGGCCTTTCAGGAACGGAAAATACCCTTAAGATTCGCGACGAACCGGCGGGTGAAACGGCGGGACAAGGAGATGGCCATGGCGCTGCAGGGATTGGGATATGCCGGCTTCGGATCGGATGCACTGGAAGACTGGAGGCAATTCGGCACCGGCCTGGTCGGCCTGCAGGCGGTGGAGCGCGGCAATTCCCTGCTCGCCTTCCGGATGGATGACCGCAAGCAGCGGATCGTGATCGACCGCGCGCTCGGCAACGGTGCGCGTTTCTTCGGCTGGGAGGTGGCGGACGCCGCGGCGCTCGATGCACTGGCGGCGAAGCTGGAGGGCGCGGGTGTTGCAGTCACCTCGGAGCCTCAGGCACTCGCCGATGCACGGCGCGTGCGGCGGCTGATCTCCTTCAGCGACCCCGCTGGCAACCGGCTCGAGGCGTTTTTCGGCGCCGAGATCGACGACACCCCGTTCAGACCCGGCCGCAACATTTCCGGCTTTCGCACCGGCCCCCTCGGACTGGGACACGCCGTGCTGACCGTCGAGCATATCGAGCCGATGATGGCGTTCTATGTGAACGTGCTCGGCTTTGGCCTGAGCGATTACATCACAAAACCGTTCCGCGCCTATTTCTTCCACGTCAACGCACGACACCATTCGCTTGCGCTGATCGAAA
>JAEZEU010000440.1 GCA_023432885.1 Pseudomonadota bacterium
GTGTTGACGGTGTCGGGGCCGATCAGCTCCTCGACATAGAGCACATCGGAATAGTCCTTGTTCTTGGTGCCGGTGGAGGCCCACAGCAGCCGCTGCGGCCTGGCGCCCTTCGCCGCCAGCCTCTCCCAGCGGGGACCCGCGAACAGCTTCTTGTAATCCTGATACGCCAGCTTGGCATTGGCGATCGCCACCTTGCCCTTCAGCGCGGCGAGGCGCTCCTTCTCCTGGGGATCGTTGGCCCTGGCGATCTTCTCGTCGAGCTGCTTGTCGACCGCGCTGTCGATGCGGCTGACGAAGAAGCTCGCCACGCTCGCCACCTGCGAGGGATCGCCGCCGCCGGCGACGTATTGTTCCAGCCCGGCAAGATAGGCCTCGGCGACCTCGCGATAGACCTGCTGCGAGAACAGCAGCGTGATGTTGATGGAAAGACCCCTGGCGGTCAGCGCCTCGATGGCGGGCAGGCCTTCCTTCGTCGCCGGCACCTTCACCATCAGATTCCGGCGGCTCACGTCCCGCCAGAGCCGCTGCGCCTCGGCGATGGTGCCTTCGGTGTCGTTGGCCAGATAGGGCGAGACCTCCAGGCTGACAAAGCCGTCGCCGCCGCCGGTCGCGTCATGGACCGCGCGCAGCACGTCGGCGGCCTTCTGGATGTCCTCGACCGCGACCGCCTCGAACAGGTCGGCCACCGAACGGTCGCCCTGCTTCAGCGCCTCGGCAATCGAGGCGTCATACTCGTCGGAACTGCCGATCGCCTTCTCGAAGATCGCCGGGTTGGAGGTGACACCCTTCACCCCGTCACTGTCGATCAGCTGCTTCAGATCGCCCCCCGCGATAAAACCGCGGGCCAGGAAGTCCAGCCAGACGGACTGGCCGTGCTGATTAAGCGTCTTCAGTGTACTCATCGAAACATCCTTGCAACTCACGCAGACATCATAAGCGGGCTTTTGCATTCAACGGGTGGCGACGGTGCTGGCCCTCATCCGTCAACCTCCTTCGAGGATTGAGAAGAAGTCCAGCGCGACATCCTCCGTCAAAGGCATGGAAAGCGGAACGACCGTCTTGCCGATCGCAGAAAGCCAGACCTCGTCCTGAGCATCGAAGCGCTCCGCAATCTGCCGCACCGTCGTACCTTCGATGGCCTGAAGCCAGACCGAGGATGCTCCATCTGGAACGAAGCGGCGGAGATTGCCGTGCATATTGACTTGAATGTTCAGCAAGGGACCTCCCGCAGTTGGCCTACCTATCCGAAAGCCTTCCGCAGTTTCGGCGCGACACGCTCGGAGAACAATCGGATGAAACGATCCTGATCAGTCCCGGGGCCGTGAAAAACCAGATGGTGGAAGCCGAGATCCACGTAAGGACGGACCTTTTCAACCACTTCGTCGGGATCGGTAGAGACGATCCAGCGCGTGACGGCGCGCTCCAGCGGCAGAGCATTGGCGAGGCGCTCCATTTCCAGCGGATCCTCGACGTTCGTCTTCTCTTCCGCCGAAAGCGCCAGCGCTGCCCAGTGCCGCGTGTCTTCCTTGGCGCGCTGAAGGTCGGTGTCGAACGATACCTTTACTTCGATCATCCTGTCGATGCTGTCGTCAGAACGGTTCGACTCTGCCAGTCCTTCCTTCACCTTCGGCAGGAGTGTTTCACTATAGAGCGCAGGAGCCTTGCCGCTGGTGCATATGAAACCAGCGCCCACTTTTCCCGCCAGTTGGGCGGCCGTAGGGCCCGCTGCGGCAATGTATATCGGCACCGGGTTGGCCGGACGATCATAGATCGTGGCGTTCTCGGTCTTGTAGTACTGGCCGTGGAAGCTGACGCGTTCCTCTCGCCAGAGGCGGTTCATGAGCTCGATGGATTCCTTGAGGCGGCCGAACCGCTCCTTGAAGCCCGGCCATTCAATTCCGATCGCGGGCACCTCATTCAGGGACTCTCCTGTGCCAATGCCGAGGATGATGCGGTCCGGAAACATGCTGCCGAGCGTGCCAACCGCCTGAGCGACCACGGACGGGTGATAGCGGAAGGTCGGGGTGACCACGCTGGTGCCAACCAGGATCCTTTGGGTCTTTGCGCCGGCCGCCCCCATCCAGGCGAAGGAATAAGGCGCATGGCCGTCAGTATGCCGCCACGGCTGAAAGTGGTCGCTGATAAACACCGAGTCGAAGCCGAGCGTTTCCGCAAGACAGGTGAAATCCAGCAGTGCGGATGGCGTGAACTGCTCCGCCGAAGCCTTGTATCCGATCCTTAACACGATAACTCCGTTTACGATGATGCTAATGACGTCTCGTTGCGAGACGCGAGAGTGAAGCACGGTCCGACGGCGGCGTAAGCACGATTGGAGCAAGGTCCATCGCCGTGTCTCCTCGTGCGCAGGTTGCCTCGGAGACTTCGCCATAAAGCGTCGTGCGCTGTTGCGGCGTGCGGTCGAATGCGGTGATCAGGCGCCGCATTTCCGCCGGAGGCATCTCCTGGCCGTGTTGGGTGCCCGCAGCTCGAGAAATGCTTTCGTTCATCAGCGTGCCGCCGAGATCGTTCGCGCCGGCTTTCAGGCACAGTCCCACGCCGACGCGGCCAAGCTTCACCCACGATGTCTGGATATTTGGGATCAGCGGATGCAACGCCAACCTCGCAATGGCATGCATTAGGACGGCTTCACGAAGGGTCGGGCCCCGCCTTGCGCCGCCTCTCAGGTAGAGCGGGGCTTCCTGCGCGATGAACGGAAGCGGGACGAATTCCGTAAATCCCCCGGTGCGGCTCTGCAGGTCCCTGATCGCGAGCAGATGCCGCGCCCAGTTTTCAGGTCCATCCACATGGCCGAACATGATGGTGGCCGTAGAGCGAATCCCGATCTTGTGCGCACTCTCGATCACGTTCAGCCACTCCGCTGTCGTGATCTTATCCGGGCAAATTACAGAGCGAACGGAATCATCCAGAATTTCCGCGGCCGTCCCGGGCAAGGATCCCAGTCCGGCATCCTTGAGCTGTTCGAGAAAGTCCGTCACGCTCAATGACAGGGTTCGCGCGCCCTGGGTAATTTCGAGTGGCGAGAAAGCGTGGACGTGCATTTCCGGAACGGCGCTTTTCACCACGCGACAGATTTCGAGGTAAGTTTCGCCAGTGTAGTCGGGATGGATCCCGCCCTGCATGCAGACTTCGGTCGCGCCGCGGGCCCATGCCTCCTGCACCCGGCGGGACAGCTCGGCCAGGGACAGATCGTACGGCCTGCCGCGCAGATCCTCATGTGTCTTTCCCTTGGAGAAGGCGCAGAAGCCGCATCTGTAGGTGCAGATGTTCGTGTAGTTGATGTTCCGATTGACGACATAGCGCACGACATCGCCGGCCACTGACCGCCGAGCCTGGTCGGCCGCCTCGCACAGATATCTGTAATCGATGTCTCGCGCCTCGAAGAGCCGCGACAGCCGTTGCATGTCCAGGCGACGGCCGGCCATGGCTTCGTCAGCACTGGCGGCGATCGTTCCGTCCACACGCGACAAGTACGGGACGCGTGTGACAGCGAGCGCGGCAGCATTGGTCACTGCCACGCCCGGAGACCATTCGTCCGCGCGCGCCAATCCCTCGCCGTCTGCCAGCCTCCGGACGAAAGGACGAATGGCCGGGTCGAGCCAGTCCCCGTCCCGGAGATATTCCGGATAGACGGCGAGGCGCTCGACGAGAAGAAATCCTTGCTTGGCCGTCGCCCGCGCCAGGGACTCGATCAGGGGCCAGGGCGCTTCCGGATTCACGTGATCCGGGGTAACCGGCGAGATGCCGCCCCAATCGTTCAAGCCTGCTTCGATGAGCCGCACATAAGCATCCGGCGTCAGATTGGGCGGAGCCTGAATGTTCATCGACGGACCGAACAGGATTCGTGCAGCGGCAATTGTCCACCGCAGATCGTCCAGATCAGGCTCTGGCGCCTTCGCGAGCCGAGTGTCGGCCTTGGCCCGGAAGTTCTGGATGATCAATTCTTGAATATGGCCGTGGCGCTCGTGCAGCTCCGCGATCGCCGCCAGCGCCTCAAGGCGTTCGCGGCGAGTCTCGCCGATTCCGATCAGGATGCCCGTCGTGAACGGAATACGAAGCTCGCCGGCCTCTTCGATCGTCTTCAGTCTGACTGCCGGATGCTTGTCCGGGGAGCCGAAATGGGGGCCGCCTCGCTCGCAAAGCCGCTGGGATGCACTTTCGAGCATCATGCCCATGGAGGCCGACACGGGACGAAGCATTTCCATCTCACCGCGCGACATCGCGCCGGGATTGAGATGCGGCAGCAGCCCTGTTTGCTTGAGAACGGCCTCTGCCACGTGCCTGAGATAAGACAGGGTATCGCCGAAGCCGAGATCTTCGAGTTCGCGCTTAGCCGCCCGATAGCGGAGCTCGGGCCGCTCGCCGAGCGTGAAGAGCGCTTCATTGCAGCCGGCGCGCTTGCCTTGCTGTGCGATTTCGATCGCCTGATCGACGGTCAGGTAAGAGGGACGACCCGTCTCCGGCGTCTCGGCAAATGTGCAGTAGTGGCAGACGTCGCGGCACAGCTTGGTCAACGGGACGAAGACTTTCCGCGAGAACGAGATGCGCCGCCCGTGGCCGGTGCCGCGAATAGCTTTGGCTGCCGGGATCAGCTCGTCAACCGGCTGCTGTTCCAGGTAGCGCAGCAGTTCATGCCGGCTACCAACAAGCCCGTCCAGATGTGCGGTCACCGGCACCTCCGCCACACTTCGTCCCTACAGGCCCAGCGCTGCGCGATTTTCCCAGGCGGTCGTCATGGAATCGCAGAGCTCCATGATGTGGACGATTTCCAGGATTTCCTGGTTGCCCGCGCCGAGCGCCTTTGCCTTGTTTTCGTGGACTTCGATGCAGCCGTCGTTGCAGTTGTCCGAGTAGCCGTGGTTCTTGAGTGTAATGGCCAGCGACAGGATCTGCACCGTTCGCTCATCGAAAGTCCTTGGCGACTGCTTGATCGCATCGGAACGCTGAAGATAGAGGCGGAGCCACTCGCCATCCGCTCCGTACACGCGAAATCCGTTAGCGATGTATTTGCGACTCTCAATGATCTCCTGGAATATCTCGGCAATGGTCCCCTTCAAGGGCGGCTTCAATTCGGGGAACAGTCCCGTCTTCCAGAATCCGAGCAGCTTTTGTGCGTCTTGATGGCCGCGCAGCCCGCGATAGAAATCAAGGATCTTCAGCAGCAGGCGAAAATCGTCGTCAGTGGCTCCCGCAAGGCGGGCCTTTTTCTGATGCGACTGCGCCGCTTCGGGATAGCGATTGAGCAGAAATCCCACCACGAAGACCAGTTCACGCGACTTCGGGTCCAGTTGCCCCGCAGCGACGCGGGCAAGGCGCCGGTCGAAGGCGTCGAGCCAGGCGGGGTCATCAGCGAAGACCGCGCGATACACGGCCTCCGGGCTTTCGTGATCTCCTGCCGGGGACGTTTGGCGAATCGAAACATTCATCGGTCTCTCCGTCGCTACGTTATGCACCTGCCGAAGCCCGAGCCTCGATCGCTCGCCAGATCGCCCGCTGTGCGATTTCGACGATCAGCAACGTCTTGTGCCCGTTGTTCTTCAGTGGAAGGCTTCCATGCACGGCCTTCTCGACAGCTTCGGCGACGCTATCGGCCGTGGGGCTTCGCGTGGCGAGGTCATGTTCCGTCGCGCTGACGCGGATCGGCAGCGGAGCCACCGCACCGAGCGACAGGCGTGCATCGACGATACGATCGCCTTCCCAAACCAGGCGCGCTGCCGCGGAAGCTTCCGCAAAGTCGCTGCGGCGAACGGCGAATTTCTCGAAGGCGAAGGTGGCGTTCCCCGCCAGCGGCACCTCGATCCGCAGCAGAACCTCATTGGGCTCGATGCAGGACAATCCGGACCACTTATAGAAATCGTCCATCGGCACGGTGCGCTCGCCGGCTTGCGTGCCGATCACAGCTCGTGCGTTCAACGCAGTCAGCATGGGGGCGAGATCGGCCGGGCAGGGAGCCGCGCAGCGTTTCGCTCCCATGATCGAATGAAAGCGGCTGTTGCCCTTTACGGCAAAGCACGGGCAGGTGGCGCCCCCGAGCTTGTAGCAGGGGAAAGCACTGCGGAAAAACCAGCAACGCTTCTCCTGGCACAGATCGCCGGCGACCGTTGCGACCCGCCGCACCTGCGGCGTCGCGATCAATTCGATCCCGGCGGCGAGTTGCGGCAACAGGCGATTGACCGCCTCCGACGAGGCCACGGCGTCGAGCGTGGCAGCCGCTCCGAGGCGCAACGTCTGGCCGTCATGCGATATCTGCCGCAGCTCCGCAATCCGCGTGACATCGATCAGCAGGTCGGGATCGTAGATGCCTTGACGAAGTCCGACGAAGAGGTCGGTGCCTCCCCCAAGAATGCGAGCGCGGCGGTCGGTTCTTTTCAGCTCCTGCATAAGGTCGTCGAGTGCCCGCGGTGCGACGACGTCAGGGGTAACGTTCGTGCGGGGCAGACGGGCGAATTTGGTGCCGACGTTGCGCAGCGCCGGAAAGACGATCGCCGGGTAGGCGGCGCGTACGGAGGCGACTTCAAGATTCATCGGTCGCTTCCACGGCTTTAGAGCAAGCGAGCGATGCCGCTGTTCCGCCAGCCGGGGCAGGACGCGATCAGGACTGAGCGGCAGCTCCTTGAAGCGGATGCCCGTCGCATGTGCAACCGCATTGGCGATCGCCGCGATGGTCGCATTGATCGTCGGCTCCGCGCCCGCCTTTGCGCCGAAGGGCCCTTCGGGATCCTTCGTCTCGATGAATTTGATCTCGATGGGAGGCGCATCGCTGATGCGGGGTACCTTGTAATCGAGGAAGGAGGCATTGACCGGCCGTCCTTCCTCAAAAATCATCTCTTCCTGCAGCGCCATGCCGATGCCTTGCAGCACGCCGCCGTAGACCTGCCCCTCCATCGCCATCGGATTGAGGGTGCGGCCTGTGTCCTGCGCGACGACGATCTTCAGGATCGTGATGCGTCCCGTCGCCGGGTCGACCTCGACCTCGGCAGCCTGGGCGCCAAAAACATAGGTCGCCGCATAGTTGCCCTTGCCGGTTTTCGGATCGGGGCGCTCGCCGGGCGTGGTGTAGAACGCCTCGGCGTCGAGGGGACCGCATAGCTTTGCGATATCAGCGAAGGTCGCCGTGCGCGCAGGATCGGCGAGATGCAGCATCCTGCCCTGCTCGACGATGATCTGGTCGGCGCCGCAGTTCCAGTGCCGGCTGAGTTCGCCCTTGATCTTTTCGAGCAGGGCTGCCGCGGCGCGGATGGTCGAATTGCCGGTCACGAAAGCCACGCGAGACGCGGCGCTACCTAGGTCTGGCGGCGCCGCGTCGGTATCCATGTGCGATACCCGGACGATTTCGCTCGGCACGCCCAGCGCCTCGGCCGCGAGTTGGGCAATGGTAGTGTTCTGCCAGGTGCCGGCATCAGCAGTCTGGGTATGGACGACGAACTCGCCCGACGCAGTGAGTTCGATCCGCGTATTGGAGAAGTTTCCTTCCTGATAGATAACGCCGCCGCTCGGGTGGATCATGGCAGCCACGCCAACTCCCCGATACTTGCCGCCATTTTTGCGCTTTTCCGCCCAGCCAATGCGCTGTGCAACTTCTTCGAGACACTGTGTGAGACCGCAACTCGAAATCTTCCAGCCCAGTGGTGTGACGTCGCCGCTGCGGTTGGCTTGAGCGATCCGATATTCGAGCGGATCGCGACCGAGCTTCTCGGCAATCTGATCCATATGGCTTTCGATGGCCCAGATCACGTGGGGCGCGCCCATGCCGCGATACTGGCCGCCCGGCACCTTGTTCGTGTAGACGAGGTCGCAATCGTAATGCGCGGTCTGCACCCTATACAGACAAGTCGTGCGTTGACGCGCAGCGCCGACATAGGTTGGTGCGTATGCCGTATACGCGCCGTTGTCGATCTGGAGAGATGTCGAGCGTCCGAGAATGGTCCCGTCTTCCGCGAAGGCCGTTCGAATCCTGATTCGCTTGGCGTGGTCGGTTTTCCCGCTGAGGAATTCTTCGCGGCGATCCAGCAGGAGCCGCACCGGCCGTCCCGCTTTCACGGAGAGCCTCGCTGCAAGGGCCTCCTGTTCGCAGATCTTCGATTTCCCGCCGAAGCCGCCGCCGACTTCCACCCCGCGCATGTGCACGCGTTCGACCTCGAAGCCGAGTACGTGTGCGACCTCCTTTCGGATGAAGTAGGGCGCCTGCGTGGCGGTCCAGAGCGTAAGTTCGCCCGTGGCAGGATCATAGTTCGCCGTGGTGCCGTTGGTTTCCATGCAGGCGGGCGCGACGATGCCGTGCTGGAACTCGTCTTCCAGAACGTGCGCGGCCTCCGCAAAAGCCTCGTTCACCTGGCCATAGTCGCAGGAAAACCGGATCGCAAGATTCTTGCCGGCCGGCACGACCTCTCCGACGTGGATGTCGGGAGCATCCGGCGTCAGCGCCGCATCGGGCGCGAATACCGCTGGCAGCGGCTGGTATTCGACCTCGATAAGGCGGACCGCGGCCTGGGCCTGCTCCAGGGTCTCGGCAGCAACTGCCGCGATTTCCTCGCCGTAGAAGCGGACCTTGTCGATCGCAAGGGGATAACGGTCGGAATAGCTGCCGCCCAACTGATAATATTTGCGGCCAGGAAAATCTGCGGAGGTGATGATCGCGACGACACCAGGCACCGCTTCTGCTGCCCTTGTGTCGATCCGCAGTATCTTCGCGTGGGGGTGAGGGCTTCGGAGAACCGCCGCGTGCAGCATGCCCGGCAGGGTCATGTCGTGGGTATAGACCGCGCGGCCGCGTACCCGCTGATCGGACTCCTTCTGGGGAATACGGCGGCCAACCTCCTTGAGGGCAGGGGTGTCCATCGTCAGCTTTGCCCCACCGCCGAGATGGCATTGATGATTGGGCGATAGCCCGTGCACCGACAGATGTTGCCTACAAGTCCGGACACAATGTCTTCTTCGGTCGGATTTGGATTGCGTTGAAGCAAAGCTGTGGCGGACATCAGCATGCCGGCGGTGCAGAAGCCGCACTGGGTGGCGCCGTGATCAATGAACGCCTGTTGAATGGCTGTCCGGCTGCCATCTTTTTCCAGACCTTCGATCGTAGTGATGGAAGTCCCTTCTGCGCGATAGACCGGGAAGAGGCATGAGCAGACGGCCTCTCCATCAACGATCACGGTGCAGGCCCCGCAATCGCCGCTTCCACATCCGATTTTGGTCCCGCGCAATCCAATCTGCTCCCGCAAGACATGGACGAGCGGCCGCAGCGGTCCAGACTCAATGTCGTGTTCGACTCCATTGACCCGGAGACGAATGTTCATGATGCCGCTACTCCCGCGGTTTGCAGGTGACGCATCGATCCGTAGGCCTTCTGAAGCTTGCCGAACTCGACTTCGTCGAAAAAGCTGCAGCGTCCGCGCCCGAAATTCTTGGCCACTTCGATGGAGAAACGGACCGCCTTCTCGATGTCGTCAAGCTGAGTGGCGCCGGTGGCGCAGCCTGGCACCACCGATGCGGCGGTCACCGCCACGCCCACCACAGGCGCCGATGTGTAGACGGAAGGCTGCAGGATGGAATTGATGTGAAAGAGGTTGTTTGCGTATGGCGTAATGTCCTGCGTGCTCAGGGGCATTACCACCGCCGGCTGGGCCGTCACAATTTCAAGGACATCCACGAGGTCGTTGGCTACGGGAAGGATGTAACCTTCCTTGACCGTTGGCGTGATCGCAATGCCCTTGGAGGTCACGATGCGGTTGCCCCTCGATGTGTCTATGCTGAGCACGGCCGCCATGTCCGGATGGATTTCGGCAGATCCCAGAACCGTCCGGTCCACCGGCGCCGACATGAACGGCACCGGATGATGCGGGCGCGTCGGCGCCGCCGGGCAGATGTGAGTGGAAATGATGACGTCGCCGTCGAGCGCATCATCCTTCTGGACCATTGAGGACAGCTTCATGGCCATTGCGATCGCCGCGATGGCGCCATCCGCATCCGAAACCATGCCAATCTGCTCGGGACGAGCGCCGATTCCGCCGAGTTTTCCGACAACCCCTAGGGCCGGCGCTTCCCGGCGCCGCCCCGGCACGCGAATCTGGATGAAATCCGTGTGGTGCCGCTCGGACGAAATCCGCTTGACGAGGATATCGCTAAGTCCCGCAACGCGGAGAGCGTCCGCCACCTGGCGTCCATCAATTTTGCCGCTGTCGAGCAATTCGTAGGCATCGATGACTTGTCGCAGGGCCATAGGCTCGCCTCGCTCGCGTCAGAGATCGCGAATTCTGGGAAGAAGGTCGGTGAAGATGAGTTCGGCCATCTCAGGGATCGAAACGCCCGCCGGCGGATAGGGCAGCAGGATCACCTGATCGACGCCGCATGCTCCGATCGCGCGGATACGCTCCAGGCATTCTTCCGGCGTTCCGGATATCGACAGATGGGTCGTCAGACTGTCGCTTACGCTCTCGCGCATGGCCTGATCGTATTCGGCCGAACGGGAGTAACCGAACCGGTCGAGTTCTTGCAGAAGTTTCGTGCCGTCTTCGCCAAGGATTTCCAGAGCTTCGCGTGTTGAAGCGATCGTCCGCCCGATGGCCGGCTTCACGGCCGCGCGGGCCGCATCGCCGTCCTTCGAGACCGAGGTGTACGCCCAAACCACGATCTCCGGCCTCTTGCGGTCCGGTGAACGCTTCTTCAGGCCGGTATCGACATGGCCCTGCGCAAATCCGAGGCCGCGGTCGGACGTGAAATGTCCGATGATCACGCCGTCCGCCATTTCGCCGCCGAGCGCCAGAATCATCGGGCCGCGACCGGTGACGAAGATCGGTATCTCCCGCGACTTGAAGCCCAGTGCCGCCGACTTGGCAAACGCGAAACTGGACGAGGTCACCGATTCCCCGGCCCAGAATCGGCGTGACAATTCGATGGCGTCTCGCACCGCCTTGGCGGGGCTCGTGCGCTTGATGCCGAGCGCGTCGAAACCGCTGATACCTGCGCCGATTCCCAGGATCGCACGTCCTCCCGACAATTCGTCAAGGGTGGTCATCGCAGTCGCAGTCAGCAGGGGATGGCGAATGAATGGATCGGTCGCGCCCGTTCCAAGAGTAGCCGTTCGCGTGTGAGTCGCCAGCGCCGACAAGCTCACGAAAACATCGCGGAAAAAGCGCTCGTCGGGCACCCAGATCGAAAGGCCGTTCTGTTCACACTTTTGACCCAGCCCGATGAATTCCGGCAGCGGTAGCTTCGGAAGAATTGCAAGACCGACTTTCATCTCAGGCAGCCTTGTCCGAAGCTGGCTTTTTCCGGCTCTTGGGCTTCTTGGGCCCCTTGTCCTTCAGGAGGGCCACGGCGCGATGAAGGTGCGCCCGCGCGATGCGGTCCGCCGTGTCGCCGTCGCGCATTTCGAGAGCGTCGACAAGCAGCTCATGCTCACGCACGAACTGCCGGCAATCCTCTGCCGAATGCAGGCGCATATCCTCATCTGTGAAGATGAATTCACGCAGATTATCAAAAGCCTGGATAATGCGCGGAGACCGGGACGCGCGAGCGACCATCGAATGGAAGGCCATATTCAGTTCGGCCCGGGCGGCAGTATCCGCCAGGTCTGCCGCTCCATTGGCCGCAACGTTCTCGCGCAGCGCTTGAATTTCTGCATTAGTAATAGCGTCGGCAGCCAGGCGGGCAGCGTAACCTTCGATCGCCGATCGTACATGGTAGCTGTCGAGCAGGTCGCTGCGCGGATCAGTGACGAAATAACCGCCGCGTTCCGCACTCGAAATAAGGCCATCGAGCTTCAACTGGGCCAACGCTTCCCGCAAAGGGGTGCGGCTCACGCCCATCGCCTGCGACAATTCGACCTCGAACAATCGGGAATCAGGCGGGAAAGCTCCGTTCAGGATGGCGATGCGGAGGTTTCGATAGACGCCTTTCCACGTGGGCTCGCGACGCGGTAGCCGGTATTGTTCGAGCATTTGTATCCTGTATACACGCCAATTCGTGCTTTCTGAAGCTATTAATGCTTGTTCTTCTGAAGGTTGCAAGGAAAAAGAGCGGCCGCAAGTTCGTATTTTGGAGTTGATTTTGTATTCTGAATGCACGATGATTTTTTGAATGAGCGATGGTTGATGGCGCTGCCCGCGTCGTCGTGCGCGCAGAGGGAGTTGGGGGAATGTATCCGGTCGTTATCGTCGCCTGGCTCGAGCAGGGGCTGTGATGTTGGTGCGTCCGGCTTCGATCGAGACTGCGTCGGTGCGGACAAGCGGTCGTGCAGTCGGCTCGGTCGATGTCGCCGTTGATGCGATCTCGATTGCCTATGGCGAGACGGTTCCCGTCCGCGACCTCTCTCTCGACATCGAGGCGGGGGAGTTCCTGTCGCTGCTTGGCCCCAGCGGTTGCGGCAAGACAACGACTCTGAGGGCTATCGCCGGCTTTGTAACGCCCAGTGCCGGGGATATTCGGATCGGTGGTCGGTCAGTCGTGGATGTGCCGCCGAACCGGCGTAGCATTGGCATGGTGTATCAAAACTATGCGCTCTTTCCGCACATGACCGTGGCGGAGAACGTCGCGTTCGGAATGAAGATGCGCGGATTCCCGCGATCGCAGATCGTTGAGCGAGTCCGGCAATTGCTTGCGAAGCTGCAGCTTTCGAGCCTGGGCGAGCGCTATCCTTCGCAGATGTCCGGCGGGCAGCAGCAGCGCGTTGCGCTGGCGAGGGCCTTGGCGTTCGAGCCCTCGGTCCTGCTGCTCGACGAACCGCTGGCGGCTCTGGACAAGCAGCTGCGCGGCGACATGCAGTTCGAGTTGCGCAAGCTGCAGCGCGAAGTCGGTATAACCACGATATTTGTGACGCACGATCAGGAAGAGGCGCTTTCGCTGTCCGATCGCATTGCCGTGCTGAATGAAGGCAAGATCCTTCAGGTCGGCGCGCCTCGAGACGTCTACGCATTTCCAGCCCATCGTTTCGTTGCCGAATTCATCGGCGAGGCGAACATGCTCGAGGGAGTTATTGCCCAGAATGGCGGCGCTTCCGTCCTGGCCGTCGAAGGATTTTCCGCGGGGTGCAGGTTGGCCGGGAGGTATAGGGACGGAAAAGTCGTCATGATGGTGCGGCCCGAGTTCATGCGCTTCCATCAACTCTCGAACGCGCAGGGCATCGAGGGTTGCTCGGTTCCTGGCCGGGTCGTCAACGTCGTCTATGTTGGCACGGTCCTGAAATATCAGATCGAGGCCGGCGCCGGGCGTGTCCTGCGGGTGGACGTGCCGGCGGATTCGCGCGAATTGCCTGGGATCGGCGATGCGGTGACGGTGTCGTGGATGCCTGAGGATGCGCGCGTCTACCGCGACGGCATTTTGGATCGGCCATGAAGTTGCTTCTCGTCAGCAATTCCGGCCGTCCATTTTTGCAGCATTGCAGCAGCACGGTTCTGGATTTTCTCGGAAGCATCAAGACCGTCGGCTATCTCACCGCCGCCCGTCTCGACGATGCGGATCATCGGTTCAATATTGCCAGAGAATCCTTGGCGACTCTTGGCCTCGAAGCGCTCCATTTCAAGCTCGATGAACTGCTGGAATCAAAGCTGATGCGAGCGCAGGCGGTCTTCGTCAGCGGCGGTAATACCTACGCGCTTTTGAAGCGGCTTCGCGATGCCGGAATTCTTCCCGTTCTGACCAGGCTTGTCCGTGAAGGATTGCCGTACATCGGAACCAGCGCGGGCACCAACCTCACGGGCCGCAACATCCTCGCGACCAATGACTGGAATGTCGTCGGTTGCTCGCAGTTCGATGCGATGCATCTGGTGCCCTGGACGATCAATCCGCATTATCTCGAGAGCGATCCGGCAATGGCATCGGGAAGCGAAACGCGCGATCAGCGTATCGCCGAATATCTATCCGTAAACCCGAATCCGGTGCTGGCAATCGAGGAAAGTACCTCCGTCTGGGTCGAGAAGGGCGTGGCTCGGGTATTCGGAAGCGGTCGCGCGCGACTGTTCCGGCGAGGAAGCAATCCCGTTTGGTTTGCCGCGGGGCAGGCAATTCCTGCCGATGCCGGAGATGTCGATGCGGGGGCGTCTGTCTGATGGCGCCGCAATATCACGAGGCTATGTCGGTGTCTGACGCCATTGAACTGGCGTGCCGCCTCGGGCCGGAGGCGAGGATGATCGCGGGCGGGACAGACCTCGTCATCCAGATGCGGCGCAGGCAGAAGAGCCCGGCTCATCTTATAAATATTCAGCCCATCGAGGAACTGCAGCGCCTTGTGATCGATGATCTCGGGGTCAGCATTGGAGCGCTCGTCACGCACAAGCGGATCGAGCAGGCGTTTGCGAATGATGCGCGCCTGGAGGGCCTGTCCGAAAGCGCCCGCATCGTCGGCGGCCACCAGGTTCGCAACAGCGGGACGATCGGCGGCAATCTCTGCAATGCATCGCCCGCGGCTGATCTCCTTCCCATCCTTCTGGTCCTGGATGCCGAAGTTGAGCTTATAGGCGAGGCGGGCACGCGCCGGGAGCCGCTGAAGAATTTCCTGCTTGCACCCGGACGTACGACCAAAGCCCCGGATGAAATACTGGCCCGAGTGCGGTTTCCTTCCCCGCGTGCCGGGACGGCAACGGCTTTCCTCAAGGCTGGACGACGTCGAGCGATGGAAATCTCGCTCGTATCTGTCGCGGCGATGATTTCGCTCGACAGCGATGGGCGTTGCGGGGACGTCGGCATTGCCGTCGGCGCCGCCGCGCCAACAGCCTTCCGGGCCGCGGCTGCCGAATCGGTGCTGAAGAACCGGACAATCACCGAAGATCTGCTGGAAGCAGCAGGGCAGGCCGCGGCGGACGCTTCATCGCCTCTCACCGATCATCGTGCATCGGCGGGCTATCGGCGGCGTCTGGTCGCTACGCTGACGAAGCGCGCATTGATGTCGTGCTCGCAAAGGATTGCCGCATGACCGCAATTGCCATCGCGCTCAACATCAACGGCGAGAGCTACGACGCCCTCATTGATCCCGGTGCATCTCTTCTCGACGTGCTTCGTGAGCAGATCGGACTGACGGGAACGAAAACCAACTGTCTTGAGGCCGAGTGCGGAGTCTGTACGGTGCTGCTCGACGGCAAGGCGGTATGCGCCTGCATCACGCTTGCAGCCCAATGCCAGGGCAAATCCATCCTTACGATCGAAGGACTCGCCGAAGGCGGTGAGCTCCATCCGGTTCAGGCAGCGTTCCTTGAGCTGGGCGCGGTGCAATGCGGGTATTGCATCCCCGGCATGATTCTTACTGCTGTGTCATATCTTCAGGAAAACCCCAATCCAGATGAGGCGCAAATCCGGGAAGGACTGGCCGGCACTCTCTGCCGGTGCACGGGATACCAGAAGATCGTCGATGCCGTAGCGCTTGCGGCGCGACGGATGAACCAAAGGGAAAACCAGCGCATCAGCGCCTAACTGCCGTCAATCGAAGGAGCCTTGTATGAGCGTAAACTTCCTGAAATCGAAATTGACCCTCGCCGCCGCCGCACTTGCGGCCTTTCAGGCGGTCAGTTGGAGCGCTCGGGCTGATGACAAGCCGCCGATCGTTTTTATGACGTGGGGCGGCGTGTGGCAGCAGACCTTCGACAAGATCGCCAAGGAGTACGAGGCCAAGACCAAGCAGCCCGTTCAGGTAATCGTGCAGGGCGCAGGTGAAGGCGGGTTGGCCCGGGTGGTTGCCCAGAAGGACAAGCCCGAGATCGACATCTGGTCGACCAACATGATCAACTACGAGCGCGCGAAGACGGCTGGTGTGCTCGCCGCAATCGACAAGTCCCGAATCCCCAACACTTCCAAAGTCGAATCCAATCTCGTCTTCTCCCATGGGGTGACGGGATGGGTTTCGCTTCGTGGCATATTCTATCGGAAGGATCTCGTGCCTTTTGAACCGACGAAGTGGGAAGATCTTTGGGACCCTCGTTTGAAGGGGAAGATTGCAGCACCCGGCGCCTCTTTCGATCCGGGCTACTTCCCGACGATGGCTGCACTGCTTGCGGGCGGGAGCGAAAAGAATCTTGCGCCCGGCTACCAGAAGCTCAAGTCGCTCCGTCCCAGCGTGCTCACCTTCTATACGAACAACGTGCAATCGATCCGCCTGCTCGAGAATGGCGAGGTCGGGTTGGTCGCATGGGGCGTGCTGCCGAACGTGATCAGCTACATCAAGCCGGGCGGGAATTACGGCTTCGTCGTCCCGAGCAAGCCTCTGCTGATAGCCGAAACCCCCATTACGCTTATCGCGAACTCGCCGCGCCAGAAGGCGGCAGAAGCTTTCGTCGACTATCTGCTGTCGAAGGACGTGCAGACGGAGATTGCGAACGCCTTCGGAGCCTTGCCGGCGAATGGAGAAGCGAAGGGTCCCGAAGTCGTACGATCGGCCCTCAGCAACGTGTCCGGCGCATACCGGATGAACTACCAGCTGCTGGCGGAGAATATGTCCACGATCATCAAGGACTATGACCAAGAGGTCGTTCAGTGACCACGGCCACATTGGCCGCACCGTTGAGGAAAGTGGCGCGCGATCGCTCGGCGTATCGCGCGCTGCTCCTCGTTGCGCCCGCCTTGATACTGCTTCTGTATTTCTTCGTAGCCCTGACGACGGTGCTGTCGTTCAGCATGACGGATGCGGCAGGCCACCTGACTCTCAGCAATTTTTCGGATTTCCTCGCCAACGCACGGTTTCGGACGTTTCTTTTCAGGTCTGCCTGGATCGCGCTCTACACCACCGCCATCACCCTGATCCTTGGATTTCCGGTCGCCTATGTGATGAGCCGGGGATCTCAACGCCTGGCATCGATCGTTACGCTCGTGCTCGCGATCCAGTTCTTCTCGATCTATGTTGTCAAGATGTACGGCTGGATGCTCGTCCTTGGCAACAATGGTATCATCAACCGCTGGATGATGGCGATAGGATTGACCGACGGGCCCATTAAGCTGATGTACAACGAGATGGGCGTGGCT
>JAEZEU010000478.1 GCA_023432885.1 Pseudomonadota bacterium
TCGGTGTCGGACGTGAGGGCTTCACATGGGCGGGGACCGAAAAGATCACCCGCATGGCAGAATGGCCCGATTGGCATCCGCCGGCAGAGATGATTGAGCGCCAGCCTTACCTGCCGCGTTTCATGGCGGGCGGCCCCGGCAATCCTCTCGGTGCCCGTGCGATCTATCTCGGTTCAAGCCAGTATCGCATCCACGGTACCAACGATCCCTCGACCATCGGCAAGTTCGTCTCATCCGGATGTATCCGCATGACCAATGCGGACGTGATCGACCTCTTCAGCAGGGTCAACCTCGGCACCAGGGTCGTGGTGCTGCCGAAGCATGCGCCGCTGCAGGCGCGAAATCCCGTTCGCCCGGCGATGACCGCGGCGCTGGCGTCACGAGCGAACTGAGGCGGATTCCATGGCGGAGCGCAAAGTCAGATTTTGTACCATTGGCGCGGCGGCGCTTGCCCTCGCAACGCTCGTTTCACCGGCGAAGGCGCAGGATTTCTTCAATTTCTTTAGCGGTTTCGGGGGCTTCCGCGCGCCTCAGGTCCGCATGCTGCCCGCCGACAATTTTCAGCGTGCCGAGCCGCGGCGTCGCGCCCGTGGCGGCGGTCAGGCCTACTGCGTGCGTACCTGCGACGGCCGGTATTTCCCGATCACGGGCAATGATGGCGAGAGCCGCGCCAAGACATGCAACAGTCTTTGTCCGAACGCCGACACCAGGATTGTTTATGGCAGCTCCATCGAGGATGCGGCCACGGAGGAAGGAAAGCCGTACACCAAGCTGGCGAATGCGTTCCGCTACCGCAATGAGCTCGTCGCCGGCTGCAGCTGCAATGGCAAGGACTCCGGTGGCCTCGCCCGGATCGAGCCCGAGAGCGATCCCACCTTGCGCAAAGGCGACATCGTGGCGGGCCAGAACGGCCTCGTGGTGGCCAACAACAGCGCAAGGGGGCGCACCGCGTCGGTGCAGTTCTCCCCGGCCTCCGAGCGCATTAAGCAGCGCTACCGGCCGCCGCCGGTGGTGGCGAAGGGGAGGAACTGACGGCACCGTGGCCAGTTCCCGTGATGGAACTTGGCCGCCCCCGGCGAGTTAATGACCCCAACAGCGCGGTCATTTCAGAAGGGATATTCCGATGCTCGTCGGTGTGCTCGTCACCTTTCTCGTTGTCATCCTCGTCCTGTACCTGATCAACATGCTGCCGATCGACGGCCGCGCCAAGCAGATTTGCCGCGTCATCGTGATCATCCTCGGCGTGATCTCGCTGGTGAAGTATCTCGCCGTGTAGTGCCACTGTGTCCACGGTCATGGCGAGCGACGAAGCACCCCATAGTGCCGCACGCTCGAACAGGTGGATTGCTTGGCTCGCGATACGGCAAAAGAGAAAAGCCCCGGCGTCGGCCGGGGCTTTCATCATGACCGGTTGCGGAGCGATCAACCCGCTGCCTTCGCCTCCTTGCGGCGGGCATGCAGGATGAATTCGGTGTAGCCGTTCGGTTGTTCGCGGCCCTTGAAGATCAGGTCGCAGGCGGCCTTGAAGGCGACGCCGTCGAAGGCGGGCGCCATCGGCTTGTAGAGTGGATCGCCGGCATTCTGCTTGTCGACGACGGCGGCCATTCTCTTCAGTGATTCCATCACCTGGTCCCTGGTAATGACGCCCTGATGCAGCCAGTTCGCCAGATGCTGGCTGGAGATGCGCAAAGTCGCGCGGTCTTCCATCAGGCCGACGTCGTGGATGTCGGGCACCTTGGAGCAGCCGACGCCCTGGTCGATCCAGCGCACGACATAGCCGAGGATGCCCTGGCAGTTGTTGTCGATCTCCTGCTTCACGTCGTCGGGCGCCCAGTTCGACTGCGATACCGGAATGGTGAGAATGTCGGACAGTTTTGCGCGCTGGCCGCCCTTGGCGAGCTCCTCTTGGCGCGCGGCGACGTTGACCTGATGATAGTGCAGCGCGTGCAGCGTCGCGGCGGTCGGCGAGGGCACCCACGCCGTCGTCGCACCGGCCTGCGGATGGCCGATCTTCTGGGCGAGCATGTCCGCCATCTTGTCGGGCGCAGCCCACATGCCCTTGCCGATCTGGGCGTGGCCGGGCAGACCGTCGATCAGGCCCATGTCGACGTTCCAGTCTTCATAGGCCTTGATCCAGGGCTGCGCCTTCATGTCGTTCTTGCGGATCATCGGACCCGCTTCCATGGAGGTGTGGATCTCGTCGCCCGTTCGGTCGAGGAAGCCGGTGTTGATGAAGCAGATGCGCGTCGATGCATTCTGGATGCAGGCCTTGAGGTTGACCGTGGTGCGCCGCTCCTCATCCATGATGCCGACCTTCATAGTGTCGGCCGGCAGCGACAGCATCTTCTCGACTTCGCCGAAGATCTCGCAGGTGAGCGCGACCTCATCCGGACCGTGCATCTTCGGCTTGACGATGTAGATCGAGCCCTTGCGGCTGTTCTTGACCTTGGAGTTGCCTTTCAGGTCGTGAATCGCCAGCAGCCCGGCGACCGCAGCATCCAGAATGCCCTCCGGGATCTCCTCGCCTTTCTCGTCGAGCACGGCGTCCGTGTACATGTGATGGCCGACATTGCGCATCAGGAGCAGGCTGCGGCCATGCAGCTTCAGCTCGCCGCCGTCGGGCCTTTTGTAAATGCGGTCGGCATTGAGCGAGCGGGTCATGGTCTTGCCGCCCTTCTCGAAATCGGCCGAAAGCGTGCCGTTCATAAGGCCGAGCGTGTTGCGATAGACCAGCACCTTGTCCTCGGCGTCGACCGCCGCGACGCTGTCTTCCATGTCGAGGATCGTGGAAACAGCCGCCTCCAGGATCATGTCGGCAACGCCGGCCGGATCGTCCTTGCCGATCGGATGCTTGCGGTCGATCTGGACGTCGATGTGCATGCCGTTGTTGACCAGCAGCACGGCCGAGGGCGCTTCGGCGAGGCCTTGATAGCCGGCGAACTGTGCCGGCACTTTCAGGCCGGTCGCATTGCCGCTCTTCAGCTTGACCGAGAGCTGGCCCGAAACCACGCTGTAGCCAGTGACGTCGCTGTGGTTGCCGGTGGCGAGCGGGACCGCAGAATCAAGGAAGGATTTAGCCTTGGCGATCACCTTGTCGCCGCGCGCCTTGTTGTAGCCCTTGCCGGACTCGCTCGGGTCGTGCGGGATGGCGTCGGTGCCGTAGAAGGCGTCGTACAACGAGCCCCAGCGCGCGTTCGCCGCGTTCAGCGCATAGCGCGCATTGGTGAGCGGCACGACCAGTTGAGGGCCGCAGATCTTGCCGATCTCTTCGTCGACATTGGCGGTCTCGACCTTTCTGGTCGCGGGTTCCGGAAGGAGGTAGCCGATCTCCTTCAGGAAGGCGGTGTAGGCGTTGATGTCGAGCGGCTTGCCCTTGTTCGCGCGATGCCAGGCATCGATCTTTTCCTGCAGCGTGTCACGGAAGTTCAGCAGCTCGCGGTTCTTGGGGGCGAGCTTCTTGATGATGGCTGAAAGCCCCGCCCAGAACGCATCGGGCGAAATCCCGGTTTTGGAGGTCGCCTCCTTCTCGATGAAATCGGACAGGACAGGGGCAATCTTCAATCCGTGGGCTTCGACACGCTTCATGACGGGCTTTCTCGGCAGAAATGGCGTTTTGTAGCTGTTTCGCAGAAGGAACAGCAAAAATCGCCTCAAAAGGGCGGCGTTCAGGGCGCCCTTTTAGCCACAAGCCGGGAGGATGAGAAGGCCCCCAAAAGCCGTACGGATCCGCTTGGGATGCCTCAGATGTTGGCGGCGAGATCGGTCAGTTCGTCGAACAGGATACCGGTCCTGGCCAGCATCCGCTCGATCTCCTCGGTCGCCTCGGCAACGGTACGGGCCGAGGTGTCGAGCACGAGTTCGGCGCCGGTCGGCGGCTGGTAGTCGTTGCCGATGCCGGTGAAAGACTTCAGTGCGCCGGCGCGCGCTTTGGCGTAGTGCCCCTTGGGATCGCGGCTCTCGCAGACCTCGGCTGGCGTCGAGACATAGACTTCACGGAAGGCGGCATCCGCAATCCGGCGCGCCGCGGCGCGGTCATCCCTTGCGGGCGAGACCGCCGCGACGATGGCGACATGGCCGTTGCGCGCGAGATGCGTGGCGACCTCCGCAAGCCGGCG
>JAEZEU010000509.1 GCA_023432885.1 Pseudomonadota bacterium
TCGTGGAAGCGGCCGGCTGCTCGATGGACGATGTCATCAAGATGACCGTTTGGCTCAAGGATCCCTCCGACCGAGCCGCACTCAATGAGGAGTGGCTCAAGGCTTTCCCAAATCCTGAATCGCGGCCAGCGCGCGAGGCGTTGCCCAATGTTGGAGGGATCGACGCTCTCATAAGCTGCAACATTGTTGCAGTTCGCTCCTGATCATTGCTTCCAAGACCGGTGCACGAAATGCAGAAATATCAGACGTTCCATCCCAATCCGAAATCGCCGCAGCCTCCGGCGCCCGCAAACACGTGCGATAGCCAGTTTCACGTGTTCGGTGCGGTCGACAAATATCCTATCCGGCCAGGCGCGGTTTATTGCACTCCTGAAGCGACGATCGATGCGGCACTCAAGTTGCACCGCACGTTGGGAATCCAGCGCGGAGTCATCGTCCAGTCCTCTGCGTACGGCATGGATTTCAGCATCCTGTATGATGCGCTTGCGCAGGCCGGCCCGAACTACCAGGCCTGTGTCGTTATCGACGACAGCGTCAGCGACAAGGAACTGCAGAAGCTGCACGATGCGGGCGTGCGAGGAGCACGTTTCAATTTCTGGAAAGTGCTGAACCTGGTTCCAACGCCCGATCAATTCAAGCGATCCATAGCGCGGATCGAGTCAATGGGCTGGTACGCAAAGCTGCACATGCCTGTCGATGAAATGATCGAAATGCAGGAGCTCTTCCATCCGTTGAAGCTCAATGTGGTTATGGACCACTTCGGCCGCCCTGAGTTTGATCGGGGGCTTTCTCATCCGTCAATCAAGTTCATTACTGACCTGCTCAGAAAGGGGAACTGGTGGATGATGTTGTCCAACGGCGACCGCTGGTCAGCCAAGGGCAAGCCATGGGACGACGCCGTCGAGTTCGCGAAGCACTACATCGATGCCGCGCCGGATCGCATGATATGGGGATCCGATTGGCCCCATCCGCTCATTCCGATCGAAGAACCGCCGAAAGATGACGGCGAACTGATGGAGCTTGCCTATCGGTACGCAGACAACGACCAGATCCTGCGGAAGATCTTGGTCGAGAACCCGGCCAAGCTGTTCGGCTTCAAGAACTAGGACCACGCACATGGATCTCGGTATCAAAGGTAAAAAGGCAATCGTCTGCGCGTCATCTCAAGGTCTGGGAAAGGCGTGCGCGACGTCACTGGCTGGAGAAGGCTGCGAAGTCGTCATCAATGGCCGAAACGAGGCCAAGCTCGCCGAAACAGCGAAGGAGATTCAGGCTCTGACCGGCGCGAAGGTCACGCCTGTGGTTGCCGACATCACGAAAGAAGAGGGACGAAAGAAGCTTCTTGCAGCAAGCCCGCAGGCTGACATCCTCATAAACAACAACGCCGGCCCGCCCCCGGGCAAGATCGAGGATTGGGATCATGCGGCGTGGATCGGCGCGCTCGAAGCAAACCTGCTTGCTGCAGCTTTGCTGATCCGTGGTGTGTTGCCAGGAATGCGGGAGCGCAAGTTCGGCCGTATCGTCAACATCACCTCCGCAATGGTGAAGTCGCCATATCCGGAAATGGGCCTCTCGACTGCGGCGCGAGCGGGTCTTACCGCGCTCAGCAAGGCCACGTCGCGGCTGGTTGCGCCTGACAACGTGACGCTCAATAACATTCTGCCATTTCGTATCGACACTGACCGTCAGCGGTTCTTTAGCCAGCGCCTGGCAGATGAGGAGGGCATCCCGTTCGAGGAGGCGCGTCGCAGGATCGAGCAGACGGTAGCTGCGCAGCGTATGGGAACACCCAAGGAGTTCGGCGATGCCTGCGCGTTTCTCTGCAGCGCTCAAGCCGGCTTCATCTCGGGTCAGAATCTGCAGTTGGACGGCGCCTCGTACTTCGGCCTGATCTAGTTTATCGTCCAGCTCTGTTCGCGGTTAGAGGGATCGGCGAGTGGCGAATGCCATCGCCGGTCCCTTTTTCGTGGTTGCTCGAAGGGATCTAATTCTCAGGAGCCAATAGCTGCGCGGCGCTTCGCCGGCCTTGCCGCTTTGAGATTTCGGGGGACCGGCGCCGGAACCGGCGCTTCAAGACCCGCTCTCAAAAACGGCAGTAGGTGTTCAAACGCGTAGTCGACGTCGTAGAAATCGCATTGTCCCTTCGACAGATCGTAGATGCGGTCGGGATTGTTGAGAGTGTGGGTTATGATGCAGAGCAGGCAATGCAAGCGCCAAAGTATATCCTCTTCACCAAGGTGCGGCAGAGCCAGTTTCAGGGCTGCGATGAAGTGCAATTGGAACTCGTCGAAGTATTCTCGCATCATTTGCCGGGCGATTTCGCTTTTGTCGCTCCCGATGCGTGACACCAGCCGCATGAAGTGATCGGCGCGTGGTTTTCTTTGCATGCTGTTCCGGAGGGAGGGCAAGAAATAGCCGCGCAACAAGTCGTCCAGTTCGGGCACCGGATTCGCGTTCAAGGCGGCTTGAATTATGGCGCGGCGCTCCTTGTTCATGGGCGCAGCCTTGTGCTCGAAAATTGCACGCAGCAGGCCCTCTTTGTTTCCAAAGTGATAGTTTATCAATGAAATGCTTACGTTCGCGTTCGCCATGATCTTGCGAAGTGAGGCCCCCTCGTAACCGGCGTCCGCGAACAGTTCTTCCGCAGCTTCAAGAATTCTTATGCGCGTCTTGTCCCCGGAGTGGTTGCGCCCGTCGTCAGTTCTGGCTCGCGCCTTTGGGACAATCTGCTTCCGCACATTCTGCTTCACTTGGACGGCCATATTACAGCACCTGCGAACGTCGTCGATTATCGAACGACCGATACTTAGCCTATCTGTAGTTGTCATTCCATAAAGGTGCGCGAAGGTCGAAAGCAAAGATGTTTTGCCGACAATCGACCTTGCAATTATATCGTTCGATCGATATAAAATGCAAACTTGAAGGAGGGTAAGTCCCTCCCCAGAAATGAAGAGCCGCCGTCCCACTGTCCCTCTGCCGGGCGGCCATCGAACAAGGAAACGTAATGGGGCGAGCCATCGGCAATGCGCTGACAAGCGAAGCACCTTCCGGGCGTGAGCCCTTCATCCGCCTGGCTGGCGTTGCAAAGACGTACCCCTCCCGCGGCGGTGTGGTCGTCGATGCCGTCGAGGAGGTCACGGTCGATATCGCTCGTAGCGAGTTCACGTCCATTGTCGGGCCGTCCGGTTGCGGGAAGACGACGCTGCTCAACATGATCGGCGGTTTGTTGCCGGTGAGTCGCGGCCGCATATCGTATGAAGGTCTGGAGGCCGGCAGGCGGCGGCCTGAGCTCGGCATGGTCTTCCAGGACGCGGTACTCCTGCCTTGGCGAACCGTGTTGGAGAACGTTTGCCTCCCGATAGAAGTGTTGCCCATCGATCGCGCGCAGGGCGAGGCGCGGGCGCGACAGCTCATCGAGTTGGTTGGCCTGAAAGGGTTCGAGAGCCGTTACCCCAACGAACTGTCGGGCGGTATGCAGCAGCGCGCCTCTATTGCCCGCGCCCTGGTTAGTGATCCGAAACTGCTGCTCATGGATGAGCCCTTCGGAGCGCTCGATGCCCTGACCCGCGAAAACATGTCTCTGGAGCTGCAGCGAATTTGGGCGAGCAGCCGGAAGACGGTCCTCTTCATCACCCATTCAATCGCCGAGTCCGTGTTCTTGTCCGACCGCGTTCTGGTGATGACCGCAAGACCGTCCCGTGTACGAGAGATCATCGACATCGACCTGCCGCGTCCTCGGACGCTGGAGATGACGTCTACGGACGCATTCACGAATTATGTCGCACACATTCGCGGACTCCTTTCCGCGACTTCCGCGTTCTGATGGGTGAACGGATGTCGCAATCTGAAGTGACAACAACGGCTCTCGGCCCGGCGCCTTCCAAATCTCGACTGGCGCTGTTTCAGCGCATGTTCGACCTTGGCGGCATTCTGTCTATCGCCTTGTTTGTTGTGTTGGTGGGAGGATGGGAGCTTGCGGTGCGCAATGCTCTCGTGCCCGCCTTTATCCTGCCGGCGCCGTCTGACGTGGCCGCTCGGTTTCTCTCGGACATTTTCGACAAGGCTGTGCTCTTCGATTGTGGCTACACGCTCGTGGAGATCCTCGTTGGCTTCCTCATTGCCGCCGTTGCGGGAATTGCGCTGGGCGCGGCAATTGCGCTGATGCCGCTCGTCGATCGCGTCCTGTCGCCTTACATAGTCGCGCTGCAGACCATTCCGAAAGTTGCGATCGCGCCCCTTCTCATTGTCTGGTTTGGCTTCGGCATCGAATCCAAAATAGTCATTGTGGCCCTGATCGCTTTCTTCCCTATCCTGGTCAACGTGGTCCTTGGATTCCGCGGCATAGATCAACGCCAGATCGTGCTTATGAAGGTGCTCGACGCCTCAGCCTGGCAAGTATTCTGCAAGGTGCGGGTACCGAATGCGCTGCCATCGATCACGGCGGGAATGTACATCGCGATGGTCTTCTCCGTGATCGGCGCCGTGGTCGGCGAATTCCTCGGATCTCCGCACGGTCTTGGGGCGCAGATCATGCAAAGGCAGGCGGCGATGGACGTCACAGGCGTGTACTCCGTCCTCGTGCTCTTGACCGCCATTGGCATTCTGCTCAATGCGGCGCTCAAGGCAATCTCGCGTCGGTTGGTCTTCTGGGGCAATGCGGACGAGCCGACTGGATTGTAGTTTCGTGAACTCGACAAAATGCAGGGAGAAAAAATGAGCACTTTTGCGCGTACGCTAATCGTCGGCCTGGGCTGCGCCCTCGCCATTGGGGCCTCCTGGTCTTCGGCTGAAGCTCAGGAGAAGAAGTTCGTCGTCCAGGGCGGCGCACCTGTTCCGTATACCGGTTTTCTGCCCGTTTACGTCGCTCAACAGGCGGGGTTGTTCAAGGAAGAAGGGCTCGACGTTGAGGTGCGGTACGCATCGGGGGCGCCGCAAGGCACGCAGGTCGCGGCGGCCAATCAAGCGGACGCTGCCGTCGTTACGATCGAGCCTACCATCAACGGTTACGACAAGGGTATACGCGGCAAGGCGTTCAGCCGAATCAACAACGAGCTGATCTATTACATCGCGGTGCCCGAAGATTCTCCGATCAAATCGGTCCAGGACTTGAAGGGTAAGAAGATCGGCGTCGCGAGCTTTGGAAGCGCTGCCGTGCCGGTCGTCCGCTCGATCCTGCGCTCGGGCGGCGTCGAGCCGCAGTCGGATACGATCCTTCCCGTGGGCGTGATGGATCAGGCTATGGCCGCGCTTCGCTCGGGAAGCGTTCAGGCTCTCGGGCTGTACGACGGCATCTACTTTGCCCTCGAGCGGGCCGGAATCAAGTTCCGCTACTTCAAGCATCCGACGCTGGCGAACTTCGGAAATACCGTCCTGTTCGCTTCGGACGATACTATCAAGAACAAGAAAGATGACCTGTGCAAGTTCGGGCGTGCCTTCGCCAAGGCGACCCTCTTCGCGGTGACCAATCCGGAAGCGGCCGTGCGTCTGTACTGGAAGGCCGTTCCCGCTTCACGACGCGGCGCCGATGATGCCGAAGCGATGAAGAACGGCCTGACGGAAGTTGCGCCCATGATCAAGGTTTACGATCTGGGCTTCCCGCCTGCCACGAAATATGGATCGCTCGATCGCGCAGCTCTTGAGAAGTATATCGAGCTCAACAAGCAGGAAGGCGTGATCACGGCATCTCCGCCCGTCGAGGCGGTGGCCACTAATGACCTGATCGAATGCATCAACAAGTTCGACAGCGAGGCGGTCCGAAAGATGGCCCGCGAATGGAAATCGTGAGCCGGGTCGTTTCTAGATAAGGCCTCTTGCGCAATAGCGCAGAGGTGGGGGTGACGAAATGGATCTTGGTATCGATGGACGCACGGCCATTGTCTGCGGGGCGAGCAAAGGCTTGGGCCGTGCGTGTGCGTTGGCGCTGGCCCAGGCCAACGTCAACGTGGTGATCGTCGCCCGACGTGAAGGACCGCTCGCCGAGGCTGCGCGCAGTATCGGCGAGCGCTGCAAAGTCAAGGTGATTCCGGTCGCGGCAGACGTGACAACCGCTGCAGGACGCGCGCTTGTGTTGGAGGCCTGCGCCGCGCCGGACATTGTCGTGACGAATGCTGCAGGACCGCCTCCCGGTGATTTTCGCACCTGGACCCGCGATACGTGGATTGCTGCCCTGGACGCGAACATGTTGGCGCCGATCGAGCTTATCAAAAGCACGATCGACAAGATGATTTCCCGCCGGTTCGGCCGCATCATCAACATTACATCGAGCGCCGTAAAGGCGCCCATTGACGTGCTCGGACTTTCGAATGGTGCGCGTACCGGCCTGACCGGCTTCGTCGCGGGTCTGGCGCGTAGCTCGGCAGTCCACAATGTTACGATCAACAACCTGCTGCCGGGATCCTTCGATACCGATCGTCTAAGCGCGATCGCAGATACCCTCTCCAGGACGAGGTCTCAGACTGTCGAGCGGGTACGGGAAGATCTGATCGCGGCCATACCGGCCGGTCGTTTTGGCACCCCAACCGAATTCGGAGCGGCTTGCGCTTTTCTGGCAAGTGCACATGCAGGATTTATCACAGGCCAGAACCTGCTGATTGATGGTGGCGCGTACCCGGGCACTTTCTGACACTGGCGCCGGAAGCATAGAGGCCAAGCTCATGCCTACCTACGTGATCTTTGACGTCGATATTCGAGATATGGACCGCTATCGGGTGTTCATGGCCGGAGTAAAGCCGGCCATCGAAGCAGTGGGCGGGCGCTATCTTGCTCGTGGGGGTGAACATACGGTTCACGAGGGGGATGACTGGATACCGCGCCGCATCGTTTTGCTGGAGTTTCCGTCGAAGGAAGCCTGGACCTCTTTCTACAACGGCCCCGTGTACACCGGCCTGAAGAGCGTCCGAGATGAATGCAGTAGCGCCAGACTGGTCTCATTTGAGGGCATCGACGCATAAGCGGACGGCGCCGAACTCGGTTTGCCTTTAGCTGCACGTATTGGAGAGACAATGACCGTAGCGTTGAAGGACGTCACGCTCGACGACAAGTACACGTTGGACAGCGGCCGCGTTTATATCACGGGAACGCAGGCGCTGGTGCGCTTGCCGCTGATCCAGCGTCGCCGGGATCTGGCATCCGGTCTGAACACGGCGGGCTTTATCTCGGGCTATCGTGGATCGCCCCTGGGCGTCTACGATAATGCGTTATGGCAGGCCAAGAAGCATCTCGCCGCTAACGAGATCCGGTTTCAGCCGGGCTTGAACGAGGATCTTGCGGTCACGTCGGTGTGGGGGAGCCAGCAGACAAATCTCTTCCCCGGAGCGAAGTTCGACGGTGTATTCGGCATCTGGTACGGCAAGGGGCCGGGTGTAGACCGATCCGTCGATGCGCTTAAACACGCCAATGCTGCCGGCACGTCGGCGCATGGAGGCGTGCTCGCGCTGGCAGGTGACGATCACGGCTGTCAGTCCTCGACGCTGGCGCACCAGAGCGAACAAGTCTACGCCGCCGCTATGATGCCGATCCTCAATCCGTCGACGGTCCAGGAATATCTGGACTTCGGCCTGTACGGATTCGCGCTGTCTCGCTTCTCGGGCTGCTGGGTCGGCTTCAAGGCGATATCGGAGGCCGTCGAAAGCGCCGCGTCGGTTTACGTCGACAGTGATCGTATGCGTTTCGTCCAGCCGACGGACTTCGAAATGCCGCCCGGCGGATTGCACATCCGCTGGCCGGATCCGCCGCTGCAGGCGGAGGCCCGGCTGCACGGGCCGAAGATGCAGGCGGTCGCAGCCTTCGCCCGCGCAAATCCGATCGACGCGATCGTGCTCGACGCCCCGTCTCCGCGCATCGGGATCATGGCGACCGGCAAGGCCTATCTCGACGTCCGGCAGGCGCTCGCGGATCTGGGAATCTCCGATGCGGCGGCGCGCGATCTTGGCATCCGCATCTACAAGGTCGGCTTGACCTGGCCGCTGGAGCGCGACGGCGCGTTGAAGTTTGCTGTCGGCCTGAAGGACGTCCTCGTTGTCGAGGAGAAGCGTGGGTTCATCGAGGACCAGCTACTCCGGCTGCTTTACAATCTGGATGCGTCGCAAAGGCCTTCGGTTGTGGGGAAGGTCGATGAATTCGGGCGAGGATTGCTCCCCAGCGAGGGCGAGTTGTCGCCGACCATCGTAGCCCATGCCATTGTGGCGCGCTTGAAGCGATTGGGAGTGTCCAGCCAGTCTTTCGAGCAGCGACTGGCGCGCCTCGACTCCTTCGAAAGTGTGGTCTCGTCGGGGGCGAGGCTGGAGCGTACGCCATTCTTCTGCTCCGGCTGTCCGCACAACACGTCGACCAAGGTGCCCGAGGGATCGCGCGCGATGGCCGGGATCGGCTGTCACGGCATGGTGCTCGGCATTCCATCCCGCCGCACCGACACGATCACCCATATGGGCGCGGAAGGCGCCAACTGGATCGGTCAGGCACCGTTCACGACCGAGAAGCACGTATTCCAGAATTTGGGCGACGGGACCTACACCCATTCCGGGTTGCTGGCAATCCGCGCGGCCAGGGCTGCGGGCGTCAACATCACCTACAAGCTGCTGTACAACGACGCGGTTGCGATGACCGGCGGCCAGTCGGCCGAAGGCGGCTTCTCCGTCGATCAGATCGCGCGACAGATGCTCGCCGAGGGCGCATCGCGCGTGGTCGTCGTGTCCGACGAGCCCGAAAAGTACCAGCCCGGGCAATTTCCGGCAGTCATCGACGTGCATCACCGCCGGGAACTGGACCGTGTCCAGCGCGAGCTGCGCGACGTCCAGGGTCTCACCGTGCTGATCTATGATCAGACCTGCGCAGCCGAGAAACGGCGCCGTCGAAAGCGAGGCCAGTATCCCGATCCGCCGAAGCGGGTTTTCATCAACGATCTCGTCTGCGAGGGCTGCGGTGACTGTTCCGATCAGTCGAACTGCGTCTCCGTAAGACCACTGGAAACCGAGTTCGGTCGCAAACGCGAAATCGATCAGTCAAACTGCAATAAGGACTATTCTTGCGTCAACGGCTTCTGTCCCAGCTTTGTCACAGTCGAAAACGCATCGCTCAAGAAGGGCAGACCCGGGAGTGCAGCTGTTGCAGCGGATGACTTCGCGCGGCTGCCCCTTCCGGACCAAAAGCAGCTGTTCGAGCCTTACTCGATATTGATTACAGGTATCGGCGGCACCGGCGTCATCACGATTGGCGCACTGCTGGGCATGGCGGCGCACCTCGAGAACAAGGGATGCACGGTGCTGGACTTCACCGGCCTCTCCCAGAAGAACGGCGCCGTGATGAGCCATGTGAGATTGGCTGCTACTCCCGAAGAACTGGCAGCGGTCCGAATCGCACCGGGCGGGGCGAACCTTCTGCTCGGCTGCGATATGGTGGTTGCGGCGAGTCCCTCGGCGCTGTCGCGCATCGAGACTGGTGTGACACGTGCCGTCGTAAATGAAGATCTTCAGCCAACTGCCAGCTTCGTTGCCGATACCAGTATCGACTTTCAGTCGGCTTCAATGAGGAGGTCGCTGCGCACGAGAGTAGGGGAGGGCCAGATCGAGTTCGTGGACGCGACTCGAATTGCGACTTCGCTTCTGGGCGATTCAATTGCGACCAACCTTTTCATGCTCGGATTCGCATTCCAGAAGGGCCTGGTACCGCTTTCCCTCGAGGCCATCGAGCGGGCCATTGAGCTGAACGGTGCCGCTGTCGAGATGAACAAGCGCGCCTTGATGTGGGGTCGCAGTGTCGCGCACGACCCGGCCTCTGTTGCCGAGGTCTTGAAGCAGGTGGCGAGACCGGAGCGCTCTGCGAAGACGTTTGATGAAGTCGTCGATGCGCGCGCCGAGTTTCTGACGAATTACCAGGATGACGCCTACGCCGCTCGCTATCGCGCTGTCGTAACGGAAATTGCTCGCGCTGAAGACGCTCGGGTTCCGTCGCGCAAGGAGTTGAGCGTCGCAGTCGCCAAAAACCTTTTCAAGCTGATGGCGTACAAGGACGAGTACGAAGTTGCTCGGCTCTACACCGATGGCTCGTTTCAGACAAAGCTCGACCGCCAGTTCGAGCACGGATACTCGCTCAAGATACACCTTGCGCCTCCGCTTTTTGCCCGGCGGGATGCCGTTACGGGACAATTGCAGAAGCGTGCATTCGGTCCTTGGATGTTTCGGGCTTTTGGCATTCTCGCCCGCCTGAAACGATTGCGCGGGACCGCATTCGACGTCTTCGGTTACACCCAGGAGCGACGTACCGAGCGGCGCCTCATCGAGGACTACGTCTCTCTCGTGGCAGAAGTCGCCAGGGATCTTTCACCGCAGAATTACAATCTGGCTGTCCAGCTGGCTGGCATCCCTGACCAGATACGAGGGTTCGGGCACGTGAAGGAAAAGAACCTTGCGCGCGCGAAGGCCAACCAAGCAGGTCTTCTGGAGGCCTTTCGGGGTGGCGCAGCCCCATTGGCAGGCGCTGCGGAATGAGAAACTAGCGAACGCGAAGAGGAAGACTATGGCCAAGAAAGGCTACTGGATCGGAAGGGTCGACGTCCACAACATGGATGGATACAAGCAATACGCCGCTCAGAACGGCGCTGTGTTTGCGAAGTACGGCGCGAAGTTCCTTGTTCGCGGTGGTACATTCGAAAGTGTGGAGGGAAGTCCGCGCTCCCGGAATGTCGTCATCGAGTTCAAGGACTACGAGACGGCGATGGCCTGCTACAGATCTCCCGAATACACCAGGCTGGTCGAGATGCGCTCTCCATATGCGGCCAGCGACTTGATCATCATTGAGGGCTATGACGGAGAACAACCGGCGTAAAATCGCGGGGCGGTCAGTCAGCCGCCATGGGCGGGAATCGGG
>JAEZEU010000512.1 GCA_023432885.1 Pseudomonadota bacterium
CGGGCGCGGCGCGGGCGACCCGGCCGACCGCGATGCTGCCCCCGGCACCGCCGATATTCTCGACCACGATCGGCTGGCCGAGCGATTCCCGCATCTTCTCCGCCATGATGCGCGCCGCCGCATCGGTCGAACCGCCCGGCGGGAACGGCACGACCAGGGTGAGCGGGCGGGCGGGAAACGTCTGCGCTTGTACAGTTGCAGTTGCACACACGATCATGAACAGCGCGGCGACTAACCTGCTCATCCATTCCCTCCCCCGATGTATGCGCAAATTGCTGCGCTTAGTGTATTTCAGCGGAACGCTTCAGTGCCTCTTTCAGCTTCTCCAGCGAAAAATCCTTGCTGCGCGCGATCTCCAGGATCGGCGTCTCGCGGCGGCCGCAGAGCTCGCAGGCCTCCGGCAGCTTGGCGGCAACGTCATAGGGAATGACGATGGCGCCATGCTGGTCGGCATGGATCAGGTCGTCGGATTTCACGGTCATGCCGGCGACGCGCACGTCGTCCCCGAAACTCTCCGCATGCACCCAGGCGTGCGACGGGCCGATCGACCCTGCGAGCGCCTGGAAGCCCGGAGCCCATTGCGGGTTGTCTCGGATCGAGCCGTCGGTGATGACGCCGAGACAGCCGAGCGCCTTGTGCACATTGCTTTGCACCTCGCCCCAGAACGCGCCGTAGCCGACGTCAGCGCCGTCGATATCCTGGATCACGGCGATACGCGGGCCGAAGCCGGTGCCGACATATTCGTAATAGGCGATGCGCCGCTTGGCTTGTTCGGCCGCCGGCAGGCCGGGCTTCAGCACCGAGCGGATGGTCACGGTGCGGGCATAACCCACCATCGGCGGCAGATTCGGGAAGGGGCAGACCAGAGGCTTGGTCGTGTAGCCGATCAGCCGTCGCTCCGGAGCCACGATTTCCATCGCATTGCAGATGGTCGGCGTATCGTAGCGGCCCAGCGCTTCAAGGACAGATGCGGGCAGCGGGGCGGACTGGGTCACGGCGTTTCCCTCCTGGTCTTGTCCGGCGTTGATCGCCGGATCATGCAGCCACGGTCATAACCGAGATCGGGCATGAACCCAAATCGGCTGGCGCAGGGCTGCTATTTGGGTCGGATCAGGTGGAGCGCCTCCCTCAGGATGAGAGGAGACTTCTTGCGCCTGTTCAGTGCAGCCGATCCGGCCGCTCATCTGGCGGTGCATCCGAGGACGGCGCGGTGAAAGTCTGCGCGGAGTCGGCCAGGGCCGGCTCGTCCGCCGGCGCGGCCTCTCCGGCGGCCGCAGCGGCGCGCTCGTGGTCCTTGTAGGCTTTCCAACCGAACGGGAGGCTGAGCAGATACAGCACCGTGCCGATCGACAGGACATACCAGGGATAGCCGATCAGGATCGCGATGAAGAAGATCACCGACACGAACACCGGCAGCACCATTTCCGGCGCCACGCGCATGCGCACGGTCTTGCCGGAGAACACCGGCAGGCGCGATACCATCAGGAAAGCGATCAGGAGCGTATAGGCGGCGGTCAGCGTCGCCGGCGGTTTTGCTACACCGAGGAAAGCAAGATAAATCGGCAGCAGCGCAGTGACCGCGCCGGCGGGCGCGGGCACGCCAGTGAAGAAATTCGCGGCATATGCCGGCTTGTTGGGATCGTCGATGCTGGCGTTGAAGCGCGCAAGCCGCAGGCCGCCGGAGATCGCAAACACCATGGCGGCGATCCAGCCGGCATTGCGCAGCTCGTGCAGCTGCCAGAAATAAAGCATGAGCCCGGGCGCCACGCCGAAATTGACGAAGTCGGCGAGAGAGTCGAGCTCGGCGCCGAACTTCGACTGCCCCTTGATCATTCGCGCGATGCGGCCGTCGATGCCGTCGAGCACGGCGGCAAACACGATCGCGGCGACCGCCCACTCCATCTTGCCTTCGATGGAAAGCCGGATCGCGGTCAGGCCGGCGCAGATCGCCAGCAGCGTGATGAAGTTCGGCACCAGCATGCGCACCGGGATCGGGCGAAAGCGACGGCGGCGGCCTTCAGGCGTTCTGTAATCGATCGGGACCATGCGTCCAATATAGCAAGGGCCCTGCCGCTGCGCCATCAGCGGAACCCATGGCAAAATCCGCCATTACCAATGGTTAATTGATCCGGAAGGCGAGCCCGTTATCCCCGAGCCGGAAATCGGCCAAAATAGTCTCCCCGGCGATAGCCGTCTGGCCCACCGAGACCAGCGGCTTGCTGCCCTCGGGCAGGTAGACGTCGAGCCGCGAGCCGAAGCGGATCAGTCCGAAGCGCTCGCCGGCCCCGATCGCCTGCCCTTCCTTGGCGAAGCAGACGATGCGCCGCGCCACGAGGCCGGCGATCTGCACCACGCCGATGCGCCCCTGCGCCGTTCCGATCACCAGCGAATTGCGCTCGTTATCCTCGCTGGCCTTGTCGAGCTCGGCGTTGATGAAGACGCCGGGCCGGTAGACGATGCGTTCGATCCGGCCCGCCACAGGACTGCGGTTCACGTGGCAGTTGAACACGCTCATGAACACGGAAATGCGGGTCAGCGGCCGGTCGCCGAGCCCGAGTTCGGCGGGCGGCAGGACCTCCGCGATCATGGAGATTCGCCCGTCGGCCGGCGACACCACGACCCCATCGCGCACCGGCGTCACCCGCGCCGGATCGCGGAAGAACAGCGCGCACCAGACGGTCAGCACAGTGCCGATCCAGCCCAGCGGCGTCCAGATCCAAAACAGGATGAGGCTTGCCAGCGCAAAGCCGCCGATGAACGGGTAGCCTTCGGGATGGATCGGCGGGATTTGCGCGCGGATGGAATTGCCGATGGACATTGCTTCTCACTGACTCTGTTGGTTTGAGG
>JAEZEU010000012.1 GCA_023432885.1 Pseudomonadota bacterium
GGTCGTGATAGCCCGCTCAACCCGTTGAAGAATCTGGCCTAATCCGCGAGAATCGAGGTCGGCGCGCATCTTCTCGGACTGCTCGTCGGGTTCGGGCGAATGGTGATGGTCGAGGGCGAAGGCCGCCATGATGCCGGCGCGCAGCTTGTGGGCCTCGGGATGGGCCAGCTCGAGGGCACCGACTTCCTCCAGATGGTCGTGCAGAAGCCAGGGGTGGTTAACCAGGGTGAGCAGAATCAGGGCCTCGCGGCGGGAGATCGCCGAACGCTGGCCGCGCATGATCGGGCTGTTGGCGAGCTGGGGGCTCGCCGCCTGGTAGGGGCCGGGCGGAAGCCCTGCCGGGCCCGCCTGCCCGCCCCGCGGCGGAAACCGGCCGCGCGTGATGGTGCCCCGGGGCGCGAATCGGCGGGGTGATTCGCCCCCTCCGCCGCGGCCGAAATTACCCCTGCCATAGCCGCCGCGGCCGCCCTCGGGCGCGAAGGTGCGCTGCAGGCGCGCGGCGAGATCATCGCGATAGTAGCGGCGCACGACCTCGTCGCGGATGCCACCGGCAAGCTCGCCGATGCGCGCCTCCAGCGCCGCGCGACGCTCGGGCGTATCGAAACTGCCGCCTTCGATCTCGCGCGACCAGATCATGTCGGCGAGCGGGCGTGCCGCGGAGAGCACGTCCTCGATCGCGGCTCTGCCGCCGGAGCGCGCGAGATCGTCGGGGTCCTGCCCTTCCGGCAGCAGCGCAAAGCGCAGGCTTTTGCCGGGCTTGAGATGCGGCAGCGCGAGGTCGGCGGCGCGCCAAGCCGCCTTCTGTCCGGCGCGGTCGCCGTCGAAGCAGAGGATCGGCTCATCGGTGATGCGCCAGAGCAGCGCGAGCTGGCTTTCGGTCAGCGCCGTGCCGAGCGGGGCGACGGCCGCGGGAAAGCCCGAGGCCACAAGCGCGATGACGTCGACATAGCCTTCGACCACGACGAGCTGCGCGCCATTGTGCGCGGCCTGGCGGGCGGGCGCGTGGTTGTAGAGATTGTCGCCCTTGTGGAAGAGCGGCGTCTCCGGCGAGTTGAGGTATTTCGGCTGCGCGTCCTTTTCCAGCGCGCGGCCGCCAAAGGCGATGACACGGCCGCGCAGGTCGGTGATGGGAAAGGTGACGCGGTCGCGGAAGCGATCGTAGGGCACGGGGATTTCGTCGCCCGCGATCAGGAGCCCCGCCTCCACCATGTCGGCGACCGGAATGCCCTGTGCGCCGAGATGCTCCTTCAGCGCAAAGCGCTCGGCTGGCGCATAGCCCAGGCGAAACTGCAGCTGCGTGGCCGGCGAGAGGGAGCGGTCGGCGAGATAGCCGCGCGCCCTGGCGCCGTTGCGGGAAGCCAGCGTGTCCTGGAAAAACTTTGCCGCAAGCTCCATCACGTCGTGCAGCGTCTTGCGCCGCTGCTCGTGCCGCGCCGCCTCGGGGTTCGCAGCCGGCAGCGCCATGCCCGCCATCGCCGCCAGCCGCTCGACCGCCTCGGGGAAGGGGACGCCTTCGGTCTCCATCACGAAGTCGAAGATGTTGCCGTGCTTGCCCGAGGAGAAGTCGTGATAAAATCCCTTCTGGTCGTTGACCGTGAAGGACGGCGTCTTCTCCTGCTGGAACGGCGACAGCCCCTTCCATTACTTGCCCGCTTTTTTCAGCCGCACGCGCTTGCCGACGACTTCCGATACCGGAAGGCGGGCTCTGATCTCGTCAAGAAACTGGGGGGTAAAGCGCATGGGGCGGATTCTGGCGCGGCCTTTTGAAGCGGGCGAACCGGTTAGGGATATAGGGCACGCCCAAGGAAATACGAAGAATATCCGGCTTTTCCGGACTATTCACAGGAGGTGGATTGACCGACAAAATACAAACGTATATACGAAAGCTTCGCGATTGTGCGAAACAGAAAGGAGAACCACTCGAAGGCCGCGCGGGGGAAAGTTGAGATGGCGAACAAATTTGCTGGCAACTTTCCTGATACGACAGCTTTCGAGTGGGACGAGCAGAAGAATCGTCTGAACATCACGAAGCACGGTATCGATTTTGACGATGCTATCGGTGTCTTCGATGCGCCAGTCATTCTTCAGCGATCAGATCGCAACGACGAGGAGCGTTGGGTCGCGATAGGTGCTCTCGATGGCAGGGTCACGGCCGTGATATTTACGTGGCGATCTGCTGTCATTCGGATCATTTCAGCGCGCCGCGCCAGGAAAAATGAAGAAGCAGCATATCGTAACGCGAAAGTGGGCCGACCGTCGGAAGGGTAAGACCGACTGGGCGCGCGTCGACGAGCTCACAGATGCGGAGATCGACGCCGCCATCGCGAACGACCCCGATTGGGATGAGTTCAAGGACATCGACTGGTCCGACGCCGTCTTGGTTATGCCGGCCCGAAAAAAGGCGATCTCCATCCGCGTCGACGAAGACGTGCTCGACTTCTTCAAGAAGGAAGGCGCGGGCTACCAGCGTCGCATCAATGCGGTGCTGCGCTCCTACATGCAGCAGAAGGCGAAGCCGAAAAAGCGGGCGTAACGCCTTGAGAGCCGTCATCCAGGGCACGCCTCCTGGCGCGGATATGGAATCGAGTTCCGGGCTCATCGCTTCGCGATGCCCCGGAATGACGCCGAGGAGACTTGAACCGCGCCGCGTTCCACGGTTGTATATCGCATATGTTCACGACCTTCCGAGGCGGACAGAGCGGGCCCTGGCGGATCACGCTGAATGCGGCCGTCAAGGGCGATGGCCTTCCGGCAGTGCCGGCGCTTTCGATCACGCAAGCTACCTCGATCGCGCTGCCGCTGCTGTGGTCGGCGACATCCTGGCGGCTGGCCGGCGTCACCTCCCATGCGCATTACGTCGAGAAGGCGGAGAAAGCACAGCTTGCCGAGAAGCAGGCGCCGCTCGGGCGCAAGGAGGCGACATCGGCCGCGCTGATCCCGATCCGGAAGTCGGCGGCGTGGTGGGAGTTGTGCCAGGACGAGCGGCGCGAGATCTTCGAGGCGAAGTCGCACCACATCGAGAGCACGCTGAAATACCTGCCGCAGGTGGCGCGCCAGATCTTTTACTGCCGCGACCTCGGCGAGCCGTTCGATTTCATCACCTGGTTCGAATATGCGCCCGAGCATGCCACGATGTTCGAGGAACTGGTCGCCATGCTGCGCTCCACGGAGGAATGGAGCTTTGTCGAACGCGAGGTGGACCTGCGGCTTCGGCTCGAGGAGTGACCCATTCTCCTCATCATGGCCGGGCTTGACCTGCCTGTCCCCGGCATGACGAAGTCCCATGTCTGAGGCGCCGCTATGGCTGCAAGAATTTTCCCGACTCGATCCGCGGCAGTTTCGTGACCGGCCAGTTGTAGACGTAGGTCCAGGCGTCGCTGGCGCTGCCGTCGACGAGCGTGACGGACAGCATCTGCCGCAGATATTCAGTGGGCGGCGGAAAGCTATCGCCGCAGGCCTCGTACATGTCGAACTCGTGCAGCATCTCGTCGCGGGCGCGCAGGCGATAGAGCTCGCCATGGACGATTTCGGCGGCATCGTCCGACAGCACGAGGCCGGGATAGTGCGTGACGAGATAGAGCCGGCCGCGGCAGTGCGCTTGCCCAAGGAATTCGGCATTGGCAGATAGCAGCCGGGCCATCGGATGGTCGAAGCCGCGCATCAACGTGCCGTAGACGAAGAGACGGTCGCAGGTCATGCGGCTTCTATGTCATTGCGAGCGAAGCGAAGCAATCGATTGCAGCAGCAGATGGATTGCTTCCGCCTTCGCGCCAAGAGGCTTCGGCGGACTCCTCCCTGCAGAGCCTGCGCAGCAGCCGGAGAAGGATCGTCGCTTGCGCTCCGCGCAAAGACGGTCACGCCGGGGTCCCCACAACCTCCTCGGTGACCACCACGAATTTCGTCAGCGTCATCCGTCCAAAGCTGGTCGAGAGGGCGACGTCGGCGGCGTCGCGGCCGGTGCCCATCAGGATGCGGCCGATGCGCGGCGTGTTGTGGCGGGCATCGAAGGTGTACCACTGGCCGGAAAGATAGACCTCGAACCAGCCGGAGAAGTCCATCGGCTCGGGCTCCGGCGGGACGCCGATGTCGCCGAGATAGCCGGTGCAGTAGCGCGCCGGAATGCCCATGCAGCGGCACAACGTCAGCGCCAGATGCGCAAAATCGCGGCAGACGCCGGTGCCCTGCTCGTAGACATCATGCGCCGACTTCATGTGATGGGCGTGCCGGTAGCCGAAGGTGACGTGACGATGCACGAAATCGACGATC
>JAEZEU010000111.1 GCA_023432885.1 Pseudomonadota bacterium
CCGCGGCGCTGGCCGAGCACGCCACGCTGGAGAACTATTCCGGCTATGTCGAGGATTCCGGCGAGGGCCGCTGGACCGTCAATGCCGCCATCGATGAAGCGGTGCCGGCCGAAGTGCTGACCGCCGCCCTGTTCGCCCGCTTCCGCTCGCGCCAGCAACATACCTTCGCCGAGAAAATCCTCTCCGCCATGCGGGCAGGATTCGGCGGCCACAAGGAACCAAAGAAGCCCGATCCAAAGGCCTGACCAATGGCGAAGGAACAGTCAAAGAAGCCAAAGCCCGATCCCTGCAGCTTGGTCCTCTTCGGCGTAAGGGGTGACCTGACGCATCGGCTGGTGACCCCTGCCCTCTACAACCTCGCCGCAACCGGGCTGTTGCCGGACCAGTTCTGCATGGTCGGCGTCGCGCGCAAGGGCACGACCGACGATGCGATGCGTGATGACCTGATGAAGGGTCTGCGCAAATTCGCTACGCGCCCCGTGGACGAAGCGATCGCAAGGCGGCTGCTCTCCTGCGCCAGCGCGATCGAAGCCGATCCCGCGGAGCCCGCCTCGTTCGATGCCATGCGCGAACGGCTCGACGCACTGGAGAAAGCGCGCGGGACCGCCGGAAACCGGCTGTTCTATCTCGCAACGCCGCCCAGCGCGTTCCTGCCGATCGCGCGCGAGCTCGGCCGCACCGGGATGCTGAAGGAGAATGGCACGTGGCGGCGGCTGGTGGTGGAAAAGCCGTTCGGCACCGACCTCTCCTCTGCGCGCGCGCTGAACGAGGCGCTCTTGCGGCTGATGCACGAGCACCAGATCTACCGGATCGATCATTATCTCGGCAAGGAAACGGTGCAGAACATCCTGGTGCTGCGGTTTGCCAACGGCGTGTTCGAGCCGATCTGGAACCGCAACCATATCGACCACGTGCAGATCACCGTGGACGAAAGGCTCGGCGTCGGCCACCGCGGCAGCTTTTACGACGCAACGGGCGCGTTGCGCGACATGGTGCCGAACCATCTGTTCCAGCTGCTGTCGCTCGTGGCCATGGAGCCGCCGGTGAAATTCGATGCGCATTCGGTGCGGTCGGAAAAGGCCGAGGTGCTTTCTGCAATCCAGACCCAAACCGAGGAAGAAGCGCTGAAGAATTCGGTGCGCGGGCAATATGTCGCCGGAAGGATCGGCGACAACGAAATCGTCGACTATCGCAACACCAAAGACGTGCGGCCGGGCTCCACCACGGAAACGTACGTCGCGCTGAAGCTCATCATCGACAACTGGCGCTGGGCCGGCGTGCCGTTTTATCTGCGCACCGGCAAGGCGCTGTGCACCAAGCGCACCGAGATCGCGATCAAGTTCAAGCAGGCGCCTTTTGCGATGTTCCGCAGTACGCCGGTCGACCGGCTGTCGCAGAACTACATGATCATCTCGACCGAGCCGACCGAGGGGATCGATCTGCAGTTCAACACCAAGGTGCCGGGGCCGACAATCGATATCGACGGCGTCGAGATGAAGTTTCGCTACAAGGATTATTTCAAGGCCGAGCCTGCAACCGGCTATGAGACCCTGATCTATGACTGCATGATCGGCGACAACATCCTGTTCCAGCGCGCCGACGGCGTCGAGGCTGGCTGGCAGGCCGTGCAGCCCTTCCTCGACGCATGGAAGAACGCGGGCGCCGAAGGTCTTAAGCTGTACAAGGCCGGCAGTGAGGGGCCGGCGGAGGCCGAGGAGCTCCTGACGCGCGACGGCCGCAGCTGGCGAAAGCTTGGCTGACGATGGGGCAAGCCGGCGAACGCAGGATCATTGCCGTTGACGATGCAGATGCGTTGGCGCGTACAGCCGCGGAGCGGTTGCTGGCGCGGACGGCGGCCAATAGCGACCGCATCAGCATCTGTCTCACCGGCGGCTCCGGGCCGGTCAAGCTATACGATCTGCTGGTGACCGATGAATACCGCGCCAGAGTTCCGTGGACGCGCGTGCACTGGTTCATCGGCGACGAGCGCTTCGTCCCGCCCTCCGATCCCCTCAATAACATGTCCGTCGCGTGCCGGGTCTTTCTCAATGCATGCGCGCCGGTTGAAAACATTCATCCGATCCCGACGGAAGCGGCGAACCCGGGCGAAAGCGCCGCCCGATACGAACGTGAGCTGAAAGCGTTTTATGGTGCAGTATCCCTCGACCCCGCCCGGCCGCTGTTCGACCTCGTGCTGATGGGCGTCGGTCCCGACGGCCATACCGCCTCGCTCTTCCCCGGCGACGCGGCGCTGGCGAAAAGCGAGCGCTGGGTCATCGGCGTACCCAGGGCCAACGTCGAGCCGTTCGTGCCGCGGGTCACGCTCACGCTGCCGGCGCTCGCTTCTTGCGGCGAGATGCTCTTCCAGATCGCAGGCTCGGCAAAGCGCGCGATCTTGACGCGCCTGCTCGCAAACGAGAACCTGCCGGCCAATCGCGCTCGCTCGGCCGGCGAGACCATCTGGCTCGCAGACCGTGCCGCGCTACCGGAGGATTTTCGTGGCTGAGCCCCCGCCCTGCGCGCTGGTCCTGATGGGCGTGTCCGGCTCGGGCAAGAGCACGATCGCGGAGGCGCTCGCCGAACGCATTGGCTGGCGCTGTGAGGACGGCGAC
>JAEZEU010000018.1 GCA_023432885.1 Pseudomonadota bacterium
GCACGCAGTCAGGCGTCGTTGCCGCCGTCACCGGCCAGGGCATGGTGACGCCGACCATCGGCGACCAGGGCTGGTTCGAATATGGCGGCCGGCTGGGCTTTCGTATCCGCAAGGGATGGGTGGCCGATGTCTTCATCAACGGCACCCTGGGCCCGCAGCCGGTCGGCAATACCGCTCATGGCGGAATCGGGTTGCGGATCAATTACTGACCGTCATGCCCCGCGAATGCGGAGCATCCAGTGCGCCACGGCCTCTCGAGCTTACACCCAAACTCTCTGAAATACTGGGTCGCCCGGACAAGCGGGCGACCACGGCCGCCATCACGCCGCCGACTTGCCTTCATACGCGCGCCTCAAGCCTTCGACATCGAGCTTGACCATGCCGAGCATGGCCTCCATTGCGCGCTTGGCACCAGCTTGGTCGGCGCCGCCGAGATATTTCGGCAGCGCCGTCGGCACGATCTGCCATGCGAGGCCGTAGCGGTCCCTGATCCAGCCGCACTGCTCGGCCTTGCCGCCATTCGACAGGATCCTGTCCCACAGGCGATCGACTTCGGCCTGGTCGGCGCAGTCGATCACGAAGGAGACCGCATGGCTGTGCTCCACCCGCATGCCGCCGTTGAGCGCCATGAAGCCCTGGCCGGCGAGGGTGAACTCGACGACGATCACCTGGCCGGCCTTGCCGTGCGGATAATCGGCGGGCGAGCGCTGGACATTGTCGATGCGGGAATCCGGCAGCAGCGAAACGTAGAAGTTCGCGGCCTCCTCGGCTTCGTTCCCGAACCAGAGACAGGGTCTGATTTTCGACATCGCAAATACTCCCTCTCTGCTGTTCGGTCAGGCGTTCTCGCCCGCGAACTGCTTCGCAGCAGCTTCGACATCCATCCACATCACTTCCCAGATGTGTCCGTCGGGATCCTCGAAACTGCGGCCATACATGAAACCGAAATCCTGCGTCGGCGTGGGATCGGGGGCGCCGCCGGCGCCCATTGCCTTGCTGACCATGCCATCCACATCGTCACGGCCGTCGGCCGATACGCAGAGCAGCACTTCGCAGCTGGTCCTGGCGTCGGCGATCTTCTTGGACGTGAACTGGCGGAACTTGTCGTGGGTCAGCAGCATCACGTGAATGGTCTCGGAAAGCACCATGCAGGCCGCGGTATCGTCGCTGAACTGCTCGTTCTTCACCGCGCCGATCGCCTGATAGAACGCGATCGAACGCGCAAGGTCGGTGATCGGCAGATTGACAAATATCAGCTTGGCCATGACGGGCTCCTCTTTGGGGGTTCCGGCCCAAGGACGCCCGGACCGGCCACGATCCGACACCGTTTCGCAAATTTTTTGATGGTATTGCCGGACTGCGGCGTCAGGTCGCAATCGGTGCAGGCATGGAGAAGCGCACTGCTCTTGCCGTCCAAGGCATGGCTGGCAAAAGGGCTTATGTACCGCGACTCGTTCGTAGGGTAGAGTCCCTTCAACTCCTTCGCATTGTGGTGCGGTTTATGGCTGACGACGACCGGATCACCTTGATTATTAAGGGCTTGCCCGAGGACGAAGGGCAAGTGCGCCTTGGCGCGTTTATGTCTCAGCTTCAGAATCTGAGCGCTACGATCACCAAGCTAGATCGAGAGGCCAACGAAGGTAAACAGGCGACCCAGTATCGCATTGCTGAGCTTTCCTACAAAAGCCCCGTGCGAGTCGTGATCGAGCCCCACACGCTTCCTAAGCAGCCCTACGTTGGCCATGCCATCGTAGAGAGTTTGGGGCGCGTGACCGATGCGCTCGAAAATGGTGATGATCTTTCCGGTCTAGATGCCGACTTGCTGGAGGATATTCGAGGGCTTGCGAAGCCGGTCGGCAAATCTGTCGCCAACGTTACCCTTCTTTTCAACGATCATCGTTTTGATCTAACGTCCACAGTTGTGTCCAAGGTAGATAGGGCGCTTGCCGTCGATGAAGAGTGCGACGGCGTTATTGAGGGTATGCTTGAACAGATAAATCTGCATGATGGTGCGAATATTTTTCACGTATATCCGGAGATCGGGCCGCGCAAAATTACGTGCCATTTCCCGCCCAAGCTCTTGGATGATGCGGTGTCTGCAGTGGGCCGGAAAGTGGAAGTGTATGGGGTGCTTCGCTATCGAAGCGGAGCCACTTTCCCGCACCAGGTGCAGGTGACGCAAATCGAAGCTTTCCCGCCAGATTCCGAGTTGCCGGACTGGGAAGATGTGCGCGGGATGGCCCCCGACGCTACCGGCGAATTGAGCAGCGAAGCTTTTATTCGGGAGCTTCGTGATGGCTGGTACTAATCCGGTCTACTATTGGGATTCTTGCCTTTTCCTCGCGTGGATCAAGGATGAAGAGAGACAGACTGGTGACATGGATGGCGTTCGCGAAGTCATTGAGCGCGTAAAGCGCCGCGACGCAAAGATCATCACGTCCGTGCTCACAATCACCGAAGTGCTTGATAGCAAGCTACCCGCTGGAATGAAGACGTTGATTGACGGACTTATGATGCGGGTCAATCGCGTCGGAATGGAAATCAAGATAGCAAGAATGGCGCACGATTTGCGGGACTACTATGTTCAACGTTCTGCTGAATTTGGCGGGAAGACGATTGCCGTTCCGGACGCCATTCATCTTGCGACCGCGATACTGTACCGAGCGACCGAGTTTCATACGTTTGACGGCGGCGGCATTGGCAAGTCGCTCGGCTTGCTTCCGCTGTCCGGTAACGTCGGCGGACATAGGCTCACGATATGCAAACCTCAGGCAAGAAGCCCTCAACTAGATCTGCGAAAGCCGAAACCCGGCACGACGACCTTGAGCAGTCCCGGCTCTTCCTAGAGACGGCCAGAGGCGCTGAGAAGGCGTTCGATGCCGTAGTGAAGCGACGGAAGCCTCGGTAGCTGCCGGGGCAATCAATCACTCAGACGGCAAATACTGCCTGTTCATCTGGCTCGACCGTAACGGCAACGGCGAGTCTGACGAAAAGGAATACTCAGATGTCCGTGGCGAGTTAGAAGCCCGCGCAAAGAAGATCATTTCGGCGGGCCGCTACAGGTATGCTTGGCTCGGCGTTTGGAATGACGCCATCGACGATTGGGACGAACTGGGCGAACTTCAAGCACCTAAGTAGTAGTTGACCTTCAAACTTCGCGAAATGGAGTTTCTCTAGCCCCGTTTCGCGGGTGACCACGTCGGCCGGGCCTTCAGATCCTCGACGCCGCTAGGGATGTCGGAATTGCCCGAGGTGCGGCGCGGACTTGGCGCAATTCTCGTCGTCCATGGTCCACGGCGCCCTTGATGAGCGTGCGGCGCGGAAGCGGAAGTGAGCGCTGGTGGGCCGTGGCTACATCCCGTTCGATTATGGACGGTGCGCGAAGTCTAACAGCAGCCCCATGGTTCGAAAGCAGCGCGGTGCACGTCACTTCTCCGCGGGATCGCGGTGTACGGGATCGACCCACAGCACCGTCTCCGGCTTCTCGACCGGCTCGATGTCGAGATTGATCGCGACCGCCTGGCCGTCGCTGCGCACCAGTACGCATTCCAGCACCTCGTCGCGGCTGGCGTTAATCTCCTGGTGCGGCACGTAAGGCGGCACGAAGATGAAATCGCCGGGGCCGGCTTCGGCGGTGAACTGCAGCTTCTCGCCCCAGCGCATCCGCGCCCTGCCCTTCACGACATAGATGATGCTTTCGAGATGGCCGTGATGATGCGCGCCGGTCTTGGCATCGGGCCGGATCGTCACGGTACCGGCCCAGAGTTTCTGCGCGCCGGCGCGCGCGAAATTGATCGCGGCCTTGCGGTCCATGCCCGGCGTCGACGGCACGTTGGGATCGAGCTGGTTGCCGGGAATGACGCGCACGCCGTCATGCTTCCAGCGCTCCAGATCCGCGTGATCGTGGTGATGGTCGTGCGAATGGGTGTGGTCGTGGGAGCCCGTCATTGATGCTGCCTTCGAAAGCGTTCCTGCCGGGTTGAGAATATCGAAACGCCCAAGTCCTAACCAGACAAATCGGGGAACTTGGGACGCAATGCAGCGTTGTCTATCCGAAGCCTGATCGTTGAAAGGGAGAGATGATGGGTAGCACGACCGACAAGATCAAGGGCACCGCCAATGAGGCAATCGGCAAGGCCAAACAGAGCCTCGGCGATGCCACGGACAACGAGCGCCTCGAAGGCGAAGGCGTGATTCAGGAGATGAAGGGCAAGGGCCAGAAGGCTGTCGGCGATGCCAAGGAAGCCGCCAAGGACGCGCTCAATCGCGCCGCGGCTGCCGCCAACAAGAAGCTCTGATCGTCAGTCCAGAACTGAAAAGACCGGCCGATTGGGCCGGTCTTTTTTCGGCTTTACTTCACCCCGAGCAGTTCGACGTCGAACATCAGCGTCGCATTCGGGGGGATGACGCCGCCGGCGCCGCGCGCACCGTAACCGAGCGCGGGCGGAATGATCAGCGTGCGTTTTCCCCCGACCTTCATGCTGGCCACGCCCTCGTCCCAGCCCTTGATGACGCGGCCCTGGCCGATCGGGAATTCGAACGGCTCGTTGCGGTCGACCGACGAGTCGAATTTCTTGCCTTTCTGGCCGTTCTCATAGAGCCAGCCGGTGTAGTGCATGACGCAGGTCTGGCCCGGCTTGGGCGAAGGACCCGCGCCTTCCTTGGTATCGATGATCTGCAAACCCGATGCTGTGGTCATGGCTTTTCCTGTCTGCGCCGCGGCGCGGGCGGCGATCGCGGCGGCGACGCCACCGAGCATGGTCGTGATGATGGTCCGCCGGGAAGATCGCATTGCCGTTGCCTTTCTCGTCATTGAGCTTCAGTAGGCGAGCGCGCAGCCGTCCTTGCGCGGATCCGAGCCGCCGGTCAGCGTACCCTTGTCCCAGTCGATCCAGATCGCCTGGCCGCCGCCGAGGGGGCCCACGATGCTGGTGGTCTTATGGCCGAGTTTCTTCAGCCCCTCCACGACCTCGGCCGGCACGCTGTCCTCAAGCTGGTAGACGCCCTCGTAATGCAGACCGCGCGGCATATCGATGGCTTCCTGCACGTCGCAGCCATAATCGAGCATGTTGGTCAGCACGTGGCATTGGCCGACCGGCTGGTACTGCCCGCCCATCACGCCGAACGGCATGATGGCGCGGCCGTTCTTCGTGAGCAGGCCCGGAATGATGGTGTGCAGCGGCCGCTTGCCCGGCGCAATGCAATTGGGGTGGCCGGGCTGGATGCGGAAGCCGCCGGCGCGGTTCTGCAGGAGAACGCCCGTCTTGTTGGACACGATCGCCGAACCAAAGGAATGCGCGATCGAATTGATGAAGGAGCAGACGTTGCGGTCCTTGTCGACGACGGTGACATAGATCGTCGAGGGATTCATCGGCGGCGCGACGTTGGGCAAGTCCAGCACGCCATCCATGCGGATTTTCCCGACATGCTCCTCGGCAAAATTCTTGGCAAGGATACGCACCACGTCGACATCGACGTGCTGCGGATCGGCGATGAACTGCTCGCGCATCATGTAGGCGATCCGCGCGGCTTCCGCCTCGATGTGGAAGCGCTCGACGCTGACCGGCGCGAACTTCTTCAGGTCGAAGCGCGAAAGGATGTTGAGCATGACGAGCATGGTGATGCCCGGTCCGTTCGGCGGGCACTGCCAGGCCTCATATTCCTTGTAGTCGGTGCCGATCGGGACCGTGGTCTCGGTGGTGTGGTTCGCGAAATCATCCAGCGTCTGCAGGCCGCCGATGCCGCGCAGCGTCTCGACCATATCTTCGGCGATCTCGCCCTTGTAGAAGGCGTCCCGGCCCTTCTTGGCGATCGCGCGCAGCGTCTTGCCGAGTTCGGGCTGGTGGATGACGTCGCCGGCGACGGCAGGCTTGCCGCCGGGCAGCAGATAGCGCTCGGTGTTGGTGCCCTTCTTCAGCTTGTCGAACTGGTTCTTCCAGTCGAAGGCGACGCGGGGCGCCACCACATAGCCCTGCTCCGCGGCATCGATTGCGGGCTGCAACAGCCGGTCGAGGCCGAATTTGCCGTGATCGCGCAGGATCGTTTCCCAGGCATCGACCGCGCCGGGAATGCTGACCGCATGGGCCGAGGTCAGCGGCACCGTGTTGATCTTGCGCTCGAGATACCATTCCGCCGTCGCCGCCATCGGCGCGCGGCCGGAGCCGTTATAGGCGGTGATCTTGCCTTCGCCCTTCTTCTGCAGCAGCGCAAAACAATCGCCGCCGATACCGGTCGATTGCGGCTCGATCACCCCGAGCAGCGCGCAGGCCGCAACCGCCGCGTCCGCTGCCGTGCCGCCGGCGCGCAGCACGTCGATCGCCGTCAGCGCCGCCATCGGATGTGAGGTCGCCACCATCGCGTTCTGGGCATGGACGGTCGAACGGCCGGCGAAATGGAAGCTTCTCATCTTCGGGGTTGCTCTCTTATCTTATTGGGCAGCAGGCGCTGGATGCGGAAAAAGCCGGGCTAGATGACATATTCGGGGCTGGCTGCGCAATGGCTGCCGGCGCATGCCACTGCGGCGACCGCAGCGATAATTAAGGAATTCGCGGGTTTTCCCTCGGCTGGGCCCCTGATAAAGCACGCTCCATGGCTTACAGGGTCGCCGCCTTCTACCAGTTCGCCGCGCTACCGGACTTCCGGCAATTGCGCGAGCCGTTGCGCGCGCTGTGCGCGGGACTTGGGCTGAAGGGCAGCGTGCTGCTGGCGCATGAGGGGATCAACGGAACCCTGGCCGGCGGCGACGAGGCGATTGCGTCTTTCGCCGATGCGCTGCAGCAAGGGCCACTGTTCGGCGATCGGCTCGACCGGCTTGAGCTGAAATATTCGGCCGCAGATGCCATGCCGTTTCAGCGGCTGAAGGTGCGGCTGAAAAAGGAGATCGTCACGCTCGGCGATCCCAGCGCCGATCCCACCAGGCAGGTAGGCGTCTATGTGGATGTCGCCCGCTGGAACGCGCTGATATCGGATCCCGATACGCTCGTGCTCGACACCCGCAACGCTTTCGAGGTGGCGATGGGCACGTTCGAGGGCGCCGTCGATCCCGGCATCAGGAGCTTCGGTGAGTTCAGGCAATTCACGGCGGAGAAGCTCGATCCGGCCAAGCATCGCAGGATCGCGATGTTCTGCACCGGCGGCATCCGCTGCGAGAAGGCGAGCGCGCATCTGCTGGCGCGCGGCTTCGCCGAGGTGTTTCACCTCAAGGGTGGCATCCTGAAATATCTGGAAGACGTGCCGGAGAGCGAGAGCCGCTGGCGCGGCGAGTGCTTCGTGTTCGATGAGCGGGTCGCGCTCGGCCACGGCCTGCGGGAGCGACGGAAATGAGCGAGGTGAACGGCTTGAGCGAACGCATCGATGCACTGGAAGCGCGGATCGCCTACCAGGACGACACGATCGAGACGCTGAACCAGACCATTACTGCACAGTGGAAACAGATCGACGCGCTGACGCGGCAGATCGCGACGCTTAACGATCGCTTGCAGGAAGCCGAGGCCCGGTCGCCGGGCCCCGCCAACGAACGGCCGCCGCATTATTGAGAAAGGCTATGTGACGGCTTTCAGCCAGATCCCCACCGCGGCGACCACAAGGAGCGTCACCGCAAAGCCGACCGGCGAGATAGCTCCGGCGCGATCGAGTTCAGGTGGCATCGATGCTCCTCAGCGAAACGCCGCCGTGATCCTGTCCCATAGCGAGACGTTCTCGCGGTCGCCGTCCGGTTTGGATTTCGCGGGCTGCGTCGCACTGACCGGATCGGACGCCGGGAAGGTATCAATGAGGCCCGCCTCAAGCTGCGCATGCGTCTCCCGGTCGGCCTTCAGCGCTTCCTGTGGATCGGCAGCATGCTTGTCATGCGCAGCAGGATCGAACTTGTCAGCCAGCTTCTCAGCCATAGAACCCTCCATTTGCTTTTGACAACGCAAGCGCCGCTATGCGGTTCCCCTGCCCGTCAATGGGGAACCCTGGTTGGCCAAAACCGCGGCAACGTGTATCAGCATGCCACCACAGCAATCCCGGGGAAGCAGTGACAAAACCCTTTGTTGAAGTTCTTGCCGGCCAAAGGCAGGCGGTGCCGCCGCTCTGGATGATGCGCCAGGCCGGCCGCTATTTGCCGGAATACCGCGCGTTGCGCGAGAAGGCCGGCAGTTTCCTCAATCTCTGCTTCACGCCGGAGTACGCCGCCGAAGTGACCTTGCAGCCGATCCGCCGCTTTCGCTTCGATGCCGCAATCATCTTCTCCGACATCCTCGTCATTCCCCATGCGCTCGGCCGTTCCGTGCGCTTCGAGGCCGGAGAAGGACCGCGGCTCGATCCGCTGGACACGCCGGACGAGGCGGCGACGCTCGCGGCGAACGCCGATTTCGGCAAGCTCGAGCCGGTCTATGAGGCGCTGCGTCGCGTGCGCGGCGAACTCGATAAGGACATTGCGCTGATCGGCTTCTGCGGCGCGCCGTGGACGGTGGCAACCTATATGGTCGCCGGACAGGGCACGCCGGATCAGGCTCCCGCCCGCATGATGGCGTACCGGCATCCGGAGGCGTTCGCCAAGATCATCGACGTGCTGGTCGAGAACTCGATTCAGTATCTGATCGGACAATTGAAGGCCGGCGCCGATGCGCTGCAGATTTTCGACACCTGGGCCGGCGTGCTGCCGCCGCGCGAGTTCGAGCGCTGGTCGGTCGAGCCGGCACGTCGCATCGTCGAGGGCGTGCGCCGACAGGTGCCGGATGCGAAGATCATCGGCTTTCCCCGTGGCGCGGCCGGACAATTGCCGGCCTATGTGCAGGCAACCTGCGTCGATGCCGTCAGCATCGACTGGACGGCCGAGCCTGCGATGATCCGCGATCGTGTGCAAAGCAAGGTCGCCGTGCAGGGCAACCTCTATCCGCTTGTGCTGATTGCTGGCGGTGCGGCCCTCGAC
>JAEZEU010000124.1 GCA_023432885.1 Pseudomonadota bacterium
CGATGAGAGTTCTATTCCGCTGCCGTGGTCTCGGGCAGCTTCTTGCCGTCGCCATAGCGCTGGTCGATGTAGTCGATCACCAGCGCCTTGAAGTCGGCGGCGATCGTCGGGCCGCGCAGGGTACGGAATTTCTTTCCGTCGACGAACACCGGCGCGGCCGGCGCTTCGCCGGTCCCGGGCAAGGAAATGCCGATGTTGGCGTGCTTGGATTCGCCGGGGCCGTTGACGATGCAGCCCATCACGGCGACGTTGAGCTGCTCGACGCCGGGATATCTGGTCTTCCAGCTCGGCATTTCGTCGCGGATGAAATCCTGGATCGAGCGCGCCAGCTCCTGGAACGTGGTCGAGGTGGTGCGGCCGCAGCCCGGGCAAGCCGCCACCAGCGGCACGAAGGTGCGAAAGCCCATGGTCTGCAACAGCTCCTGCGCGACCTGCACTTCCAGCGTGCGGTCACCGCCGGGCTCCGGTGTGAGTGAAATGCGGATGGTGTCGCCGATGCCATCCTGCAGGAGGATGCCGAGCGCTGCGGAGGACGCCACGATGCCCTTTGAGCCCATGCCGGCCTCGGTGAGGCCGAGATGGATGGCGTAATCGGAGCGGCGCGCCAGCTCCTGATAGACCGCGATCAGATCCTGCACGGCGGACACCTTGGCCGACAAGATCATCCTGTTCTTGGGCATGCCGAGCTCTTGCGCCCGGGCCGCCGAGAGCAGCGCCGATTGCACCATGGCCTCGCGCGTCACCGCGCGCGCGTCGCGCGGATTGGGCGAGGCGGTGTTCTCGTCCATCAGCTTGGTGAGCAGCTCCTGGTCGAGCGAGCCCCAATTGGCGCCGATACGCACCGGCTTGTTGTTCTTGTTGGCGATCTCGATGATATCGGCGAACTGCGTGTCGCGCTTGTTCTTGAAGCCGACATTGCCGGGATTGATCCGGTATTTGTCGAGCGCTTCCGCGCAGGCCGGGTATTCGGCGAGCAGCTTGTGGCCGATATAGTGGAAGTCCCCGATCAATGGCGTGGTGATGCCGCGCTTGCGCAAGGCATCGCGGATATGCGGAACGGCGGCCGCGGCTTCCTCACGGTCCACGGTGATGCGGACCATTTCCGATCCGGCGCGCGAGAGCGCCGCGACCTGCGCGACTGTCGATTCGACGTCGGCCGTGTCGGTATTGGTCATCGACTGCACAACGATCGGAGCGCCGCCGCCGACGGCGACATTGCCGACCATCACCTGCGTGGTCTTGTGCCGCGGCCGGGGGCCGGCGACGTCGGAAGAATCAACTGTTTCGGGCTTATTCATGCGGTCTCGAATATCAGGTTTTGACCACCTTCACCAAGGGGCGGTTCAGCGGGCGACCCTTGCGCAGGGCGCGGAACCAGCCCTGCCGCGGCGAGGATTCTTGTGTTTTTTCAGTATCTTACATTCCATCTGGCGTCCGGTGCAGCAATCGGTGGGCCGTATATCGGGGCTCAGGAAGAGAGATTAAAGGGTAACACTGCCTCTCCCTGGGCGAGGCCAACACCCTAGCATCGCCGACTATCATGTCACGGGAGCGAAACATGGCGGAGCGCGACGGACTGATCTCGACCGACGAACTTGCTGGCCGCATCGGGCAAGCGGACCTGCGCGTCTTCGACTGCACCACCTATCTGGACTATCAGCCGGAAGGCAGCTCCGTCCCCTATCTGGTTGTGCCCGGCAGGCACACCTTCGAGGAAGGCCATATCCCGGGCGCCGACTTTCTCGACCTGCAGGGCGAATTCTCCGATTCCGAGACCGAGCTACGTTTCATGATGCCCGGCGTCGCGCAACTCGAAGCCGCGTTCGGCCGCCACGGCATCGGCAACGATAGCCAGGTGGTGCTCTACTCGATCGGGACTGCGATGTGGGCGACGCGGTTCTGGTGGATGCTGCGATCGCTTGGCCTGGATGCGCGCGTGCTCGACGGCGGCCTCGACAAGTGGAGGGCCGAAGGCCGCGCCATCGAGACCGGGCCGGCCAGGGGCTACCCGCCCGCGAAATTTGTCGCAAAGCCGAGGTCCGGTCTTTTCATCGACAAGCGCGAGACGCAAAAGGCGAGCACCGACCGCTCGACCGTCGTCGTCAATGCGCTGGGCCCGCAATTTCATAAAGGTCTGGAGCCCAGCCGCTACGGCCGCCCCGGCCGCATTCCCGGCAGCGTCAACGTGCCGGCAGCCACGCTGGTCGATGCGGCAAGCAAGGCTTTCCTGCCGCTTTCAGACGTGGCGCCGAAATTCGCCGCGCAAGGCGTGACAAAAGACAAGCGCGTCGTTGCCTATTGCGGCGGCGGCATTTCCGCCACCATCGACCTGTTCCAGCTGCATCGGCTCGGCTACGACAATATCACGCTGTACGACGGCTCGATGGGCGAATGGGGCAAGGATGAGTCGCTGCCGATCGAGACGGGGTAGAGGTACCCTCCCGATCATGCCCCGGGCGCTCGAAGCACATCCACGTCTTGGCGCCGCTGGAAGGAAAACGTGGATGTGCGGGACAAGCCCGGCCGTGATGAAAAGATGCGTAGGCAACGGAGCAGTCACACGTTCGGATCGGGCGCCACTTGGGCTCGCGCCGATCCCGGCTTGTTGACGAGGTAAAGCCCGGCGATCACCAGCAGCGCCGCCGCACCGAAGGCGAGCGTCAGCGTATCGTGCATGATGAAGTAGCTCGCGATCACGCCGAACAGCGGCGTGATGAAGGTAAACGCGGAAAGCGTGCTGGCCGAATAGGTCTTCACCAGCGCGAACCACAGCGTGAATGTCAGCCCGACCACCCAGAAGGCCTGATAGGCGAGCAGCGACAGCGACAATGCGCTCGGCACGTGCGTGAGCTTTTCATCGCGAAACCACGCAGCAAAGATGAAGATCGGGATCGACACTGCGATCTGATAACCGATGCCTTTTTCCGCCGGCGCGCGGATCAAGGGCGTCGCCTTCACGATCACCGTGGTCGCCGCCCATAGCGCGCCGCCCGCGACGATCAGGAGATCACCGAACAGCACGCTGGAATCGACATTGGCCTGTGGCACGCCAATGGCGAGCGCAACCCCGGCAAAGCTCAACCCCAGCCCCGCCCATTGCGCGGGCCGCAGGCGCTCACCGAGAAAGACTAGCGAGCCGAGCGCGACGAAGAACGGCGCGGTGTACAGGAACACCACCGCACGCGAGGCGGACGTGAGCAACAGACCCTGATAGATCAGGACGAATTCGATGCCGAAAATCACACCATTGCAGACGCCCGCCCACAGCGTGCCGTCACGTTCGAAAAACTTCACACCGCGAAAGAAGCCGACGATCAGAAGCACCGGCAGCGCGCCGGCGGAGCGGGCGAGCGCCTGCAGCATCGGCGGCACATCAGGCAGCACGAGCTTGACGGCGATCTGATTGAAGCCCCAGCTCAGGCACAGCATCAGCATCAGGGCGATGGCGCCCGGACTGAGCCGCAGCCCGGCGGAAGGTGTTTCGGATATCGACGACATTGCCCCCCTCGTGCCGGCTTGCACGCCGGTCTTTATTGCCTTTGGCAGTGCGCGCAGGTCCCGGCGATCTCGACGACGCTCATCTTCGGCGCGAAGCCGGAGGCCCGCGCCGCCGCATTGACGCTCCGCGCCACGGGCGCGGCGGGAATCTCGCCGACGGAGCCGCAGAGCTCGCAGATCAGGAACGCCACCATGGACGTTTCGTCATGGTCATGCGCGCAGGCCAGATAGGCGTTGCGGCTCTCGATGCGGTGCACGAGGCCGTTCTCCATCAGGAAATCGAGGGCGCGATAGACCGTGATCGGCGCCGGGCGCGGCATCGATCTGGCGAGTTCCTCGATGACTTCATAGGCACCGAGCGGACGGTGGCTTGCAAGCAGCGCCAGCAGCACCTGCCGCCGGATCGGGGTGAATTTCTGCGAGCGTTTCGCACAAACGGCTTCAGCATGCGCTATCGCGTCCGCGGCGCAGCGGCCATGGTCGTGATCGGGTGCGGGAAACGCCGGTTTTGCCAAGGTCATTGCTTCGGTTTGTAGCATTTTACCCCCAAATCCCAAAGCCCGGCGGATTGCAGCGTTCCAGCCATGTCCGTCCCGCGGGTCAGCTCCGTGTTTGACCCGTCGTGCGAAATTGATAAGCAAGCTTATTATATCGCAAGCTTATCGAAACGGGGGACGGCAGATGCGCGGTTCCGTGGATATGAACTTCCTGTTCACGCTCGGCGAGGTGCAGCGCATGGTGCGCGCCTGGGCCGATCGCGAAGCCGCGCGCTACGGCATCACCCGCGCGCAATGGGCAGTGCTGGCCAAGGTCGAACGCAGCGAGGGCATGAAGCAGTCGGAACTCGCCGAGGAAATGGAGATGCAGCCGATCACGCTGACGCGATTGATCGACAAGCTCTGCGAGAACGGCTGGATCGAGCGACGCGGCGACGAGACCGACCGCCGTGTCAACCGGCTCTACCTGAAGAAGGCCGCGCGGCCGCTGCTCAGCAAGCTTGCCGGCTTGCGATCCGAACTCACCGCGACCGCGCTCAACGGCATCAACGCGTCCGATGCCCACCGTTTGCTGGCACAGCTCGAAGCCATCAAGGAAAACGTTCGCAACGCGGTCCAGAATCCGGATGCGGACGCATCCAGAAAGGAACAGCGTTATGGCTGATCCCGTCCCGCTCAAATTCCCGCCGGAGCAGAAGGGCGACCCCTCCACGCCCGCGCGGCCGAAGCTTTCCGCCGAGCCGCGCCGCCGCCTGATGGCGGGCCTGCGCCGCTATCGCCGCTTCCTCCTGCTCGTCGTCGCGCCCCTGGTCGCCGCGCTGGCCGGCCTCACGCTGTATCTCAACGGCGGCCGTTACGTCACGACCGATGATGCCTATGTCGGCGCGCAGAAAGTGCTGATCACGCCGGATGTCTCGGGCAAGATCATCAGCGTCTCGGTAAAGGAAGGCCAGACCGTCGCGCCGGGCGACACGCTGTTCCAGATCGATCCCGTGCCTTTCCAGCTCGCGCTGGCGCAGGCGCGCGCCAAGCTGGAGGATGCCAAGACCAGTCACGCCAACCTCGCCGCCAACGTCAAGCTCTACTCGCAGACACAGCAAATCGTGGAGGCCGGGATTGCGATCAAGCAGCGCGACGTCGAACGCAAATCGTCGCTGGTCAAGAACAATTTCGGTTCGCAGCTCGATCTCGACAATTCCTCGACTGCGCTCGTCACCGCGCAGGCGCAATTGCAGCTCGTGAAGCAGCAGAAGTCGAACGCGTTGACGCAACTGCTCGGCAATCCCGACCTGCCGCTCGAAGAATTCCCGGCGTACCTCCACGCCAAGGCCGTGCTCGACGACGCGCAGCGCAATCTCGACCTCACCACGGTCCGCGCGCCGATCAACGGCACGGCGACACAGGTTGAGCAGATCCAGCTTGGCCGATTCGTCACCGCCGGCACGCCGGTGTTCTCCGTCATGGACGTCGCCAATCCCTGGGTCGACGCCAATCCCAAGGAAAGCGATTTCACCTATGTCGCCGTCGGCCAGGAGGTCACGCTCGAGGTCGACGCCTTTCCGAACCATGTCTTCAAGGGCACGGTCGGTTCGCTCTCGCCCGGCACCGGCGCGCAGTTTGCGATCCTGCCGCCGCAGAACGCCATGGGCAATTTCGTCAAGGTGGTGCAGCGCGTGCCGGTGCGGATCTATTTCGACAAGAACGACCGCATGGTGCGCAAGCTGAAAGCAGGCATGAGCGTCTATACGACGATCGATACCAAGCACCAGCGTTCGCTGTCGGCGTTGCTCGGTCTCCGGCCAGCGGCGGCGAGCCACGAGCAGGACTGACCTGACATGACCACGCCGGCGCTGCCGTCCACCATGGTTCCGGGCCTGCGCCGGAACATGGTGACGATCTGCGCCATGACCGCGACGATCATGCAGGCGCTGGACACCACCATCGCCAATGTCGCGCTGCCTTACATGCAGGGCTCGCTGTCGGCATCGCAAGACCAGATCAACTGGGTGCTGACCTCCTACATCGTCGCCGCGGCGATCATGACCGCGCCGGTGGGCTGGATCGCCAACCGCTTCGGGCGCAAGCGCATCTTCATCATCTGCTCGGCCGGATTCACCCTTGCATCGGTGCTGTGCGGCCTCGCGCAGGACATCACGCAGATGGTGGCGTTCCGCCTCATGCAAGGCGTGTTTGGCGCGGCGCTGGTGCCGCTGTCGCAGGCGGTGATGCTGGATTCCTACACGCTGCAGGAACGCGCGAAAGCGATGTCGATCTGGGGCATGGGCGTCATGATGGGCCCGATCATGGGGCCGTCGCTGGGCGCCTGGCTGACCGAAACCTATTCCTGGCACTGGGTGTTCCTGGTCAACCTGCCGTTCGGCATCTTCACCGTGCTCGGCCTCATCATCTTCATGGACGAGACCAGGAAGGACCAGGCGCTGCGCTTCGACTGGTTCGGCTTTGCCGCGCTGGCGGTCGCCATCGGTTCGCTGCAACTGGCGCTCGACCGCGGCGAACAACTCGGCTGGCTGGAATCCAACGAAATCATTGCCGAATTCATCATCTCCGCGATCGGCTTCTACTATTTCTTCGCGCATTCCTTCACGACGTCATCGCCCTTCATACAGTTTGCGATGTTCAAGGACCGGAATTTCGTCACCGGCTGCATCTTCATGGGCGTGATGGGGCTCGTGCTCTATTCCACCATGGCGCTCGCCTCGCCCTTCCTGCAGAACGTGATCGGCTATCCCATCATCTCGGCGGGGCTGCTGCTCGCCACCCGCGGCTTCGGCACGTTCGTGGCGATGATGATGGTCGGCCGCCTGATGCGCCATATCGAGGCGCGCACGCTGATCATCAGCGGACTCTCGCTCACCGCCTGGACGCTCTTTCACATGTCGGGATGGACAGATCAGACCGGCACGAACGAGATCATCGTCATCAGCGTCGCGCAGGGTTTTGGCTTCGGCCTCGTATTCGTACCGCTGTCCACCGTGGCGTTCCTGAC
>JAEZEU010000147.1 GCA_023432885.1 Pseudomonadota bacterium
AGCGCTGTGGTGAGACCACCGATTCCGCCGCCGACGATAATGGCCTTCATCGCCCGTTACTCCACACACCCTACTTCACCTCTCCCTGCTTCTAGGGCGAGGGAGCAGAACGAGGGTGCCACGGTCCCTTACTCCGCCGCAAGCGGCTTGGAGCCTTCAGCCTTCAGCTCGACCCGGGTCTTGGGCTTAGCCTTGATCTTGAGCTCCTCGAAATCCTGCCGGTCGCGCACGCTGTTGCGGAAGATCTGCTCCTTGCCGGGCAGGTATTGCGGGGGACAGAAGGTGTCCGCCCCGTACCAGGCCGCGGCCTTGATGGTAAAGGAGGGGTCGACCAGATGCGGCCGGCCGAGCGCGACGAGGTCGGCGCGGCCCGCGGCCAGGATGGTGTTGACCTGATCTGGTGTCGTGATGTTGCCGACGCACATGGTCGCGACCCCCGCCTCGTTACGCACCTGGTCGGAGAATGGCGTCTGGAACATGCGGCCATAGACCGGCTGCGCATCACGCACGGTCTGCCCGGTGGAGACATCGACGAGATCGACCCCGGCTTCAGCAAAGGCCCGCGCGATCGCCACCGCATCGTCGGCGGTGATGCCGCCTTCGGCCCAGTCGGTCGCGGAGATGCGCACCGACATCGGCTTGTGCGAGGGCCAAGCGGCGCGCATAGCCGCAAAAACTTCCAGCGGGAAGCGCAGGCGGTTTTCCAGAGAGCCGCCGTACGCGTCCGTGCGTCGGTTGGTGAGCGGCGAAATGAAACTCGCGAGCAGATAGCCGTGGGCGCTGTGCAGCTCAAGCATGTCGAAGCCGCAGCGCCCACCGCGCTCTGCGGCCGCGACGAACTCGCCCCTGATCCTGTCCATGGCGGCGCGGTCGAGCTCGCGCGGCACCTGGCTGTCGGGGAAGTAAGGAATCGGCGAGGCCGACACCACGTCCCAGCCGCCCTCTTCCAGCGGACGGTCCATGCCCTCCCACATCAGCCTGGTCGCGCCCTTGCGGCCGGCATGGCCGAGCTGGAGGCAAATCTTCGCCGCCGAATTGGCATGGACGAAGTCGACGATGCGGCGCCAGGCCGCCTCCTGCTCGTCGTTCCACAGCCCGGCACACCCTTTCGTGATGCGCGCATCGCGCGCGACGCAGGTCATCTCGGTGAAGATCAGGCCCGCGCCGCCAATGGCGCGCGAACCGTAATGCACGAGATGGAAATCGCCAGGCACGCCTTCCCTCGCCGAATACATGCACATAGGTGAGACCACGGCGCGATTGTTGATCACCATCTCGCGCAGCCGCATCGGCTGGAACATCGGCGCCACCGGCTTTTCGGTGTCCACATCGAAGCCGCGCGCGCGAACCTGCCGCGCAAAGACCTTGTCGACCTCCTTGACGAAATCCGGCGCACGCAGACGGAGATTGTCATAGGTGATGGCCTTCGAGCGCGTCATGACGCCAAAGGCGAACTGCACGGGATCGAACTCCCAGAAGCGGTCGACATGCTCGAACCAGACCAGCGAGACGTCAGCGGCATGCTGTGTCTTCTCGACCTCCTCGCGCCGCCCCTGCTCGTAATGGGCGAGCGCGGCGGCAAGCGTCGGCGCGCTTCTCATCGATTCGGCGAGCGCAATTGCGTCTTCCATCGCAAGCTTGGTGCCGGAGCCGATGGAGAAATGGGCGGTCGCCTTGGCATCTCCAAGCAGCACCATGTTGCCCCTGACCCAGCGCTTGCTGCGGATCATAGGGAAATTGCGCCACATCGAGCGGTTGATCAGCAAGGGATGGCTGTCGAGGAACCAGCCGAAGATCTCCGCCATGCGGTCGGCGGATTGTCGTTCATCGAGGCCCTTCAGCCCGGCCCGCTGGAAGGTGTCGGGATCCGTCTCGAAAATCCACGTCGAACGCCCGGGCTCATATTGATATGCGTGGGCGATGAAGGGGCCCCACTCGGTCTCCTGGAAGATGAAGGTGAAGGCATCGAGCGGTCTGGTCGAGCCCATCCAGGCGAAGATGTTGGAGCGGAGATCGACCTCCGGTTCGAAATGATCGGCGTATTTCTCACGGAAACGGCTGTTGATACCGTCGGCCAGAATGACGAGATCGGCGCCGGCGATGCGCACGTCGCTGTCGTCGGCAATCTCGGTCTCAAAGTGCAGGCTAACGCCGAGCTCGCGTGCGCGCTCCTGCAGCAGCATCAAGAGCGCGCGCCGCGAGCAGCCGCAGAAGCCGTTGCCGCCGACCCGGTGCACGGTGCCGCGGAAGTGCACGGCGATGTCGTCCCAGTAAGCGAATTCCTGGGTGATGCGCCGATAGCTCGGCGGATCCCAAACCTCGAAATTGTCGAGCGTCGCATCCGAAAACACCACGCCGAAACCGAAGGTGTCGTCGGCGCGGTTGCGCTCATAGACGATGACATCGGCATCCGGCTGCTGCTTTTTCAGCAGGATCGCGGCATAGAGACCCGCCGGGCCGCCGCCGATGATCGCGATCTTCATGAAGGCCTCCGCCGCAAGCTTGACCCGGACCGTGGAAATTATTTTAAGCCTAAAGCAATTATCCAGCAAGGCTCCGTTTCGCCTCGCTAGTTGCCCTGGAACACCGGCTTGACCTTGTTGGCGAAGGCCTCGAAGGCGCGGCCGAAATCGGCCGTGGTCATGCACAGCGCCTGCGCCACCGCCTCGGCCTCGATCGCCTCCTCGACCGACATCGCCCATTCCATGGCCAGCATCCGCTTGGTCATGGTGTTGG
>JAEZEU010000151.1 GCA_023432885.1 Pseudomonadota bacterium
GCCGGGCTGCGAATGCGTGACGGCGATTGAACCTCCGCGATTGAGCTATGACCAACGGACAGCCTACACTGCCGGAAGGTCTCGCCCATGTCCTGTCGCTTGTCTTGCCGCTCGCTCCTCCGAGCCATCATCCCTGCCGCAATTCTCCTCGCTTCGGCCCCGGCATCCGCCGAGAACCGGCTGGCGCTGGTGATCGGGCAATCCGCCTACAAATCGGTTCCGGCGCTGCCCAATCCCGGCAACGACGCCAAGGCGGTGACACAGCTTCTGACCGACTCCGGCTTTGAAGTGTCGTCGGCTGCCGACCTGACTCAAAACGAGATGCGTACCGCGATCTCCGACTTCGCCGCCACGCTCGCGGCGAAGGGGCCCGATACTGTGGCGCTGGTGTTCTATGCCGGCCACGGCATCCAGGTGGACGGCGAGAATTTCCTCATTCCCACTGACGTCGATCCCAAGCGCGAAGCCGACATTCCGATGCAGGCGGTGCGCGTCAACGACGTGCTGAACACGCTGACCTCGGTGCCGAGCCGGATGCGTTTTCTGTTGCTCGATGCCTGCCGCAACAACCCGTTTCCCGACCTGAAGAGCAGCACGGGCAGCGGCCTTGCCATCGTCGACGCCAAGGTCGGCGCGCCCGGCACCTTCCTGTCTTTCTCGACCTCGCCCGGCGCGGTTGCCGAGGACGGCAACGGCGTCAACAGCCCCTACACGACGGCGCTGCTCGAGGCGGCGAAGCAGGCGAACATCCCGATCGAGGAAACCTTCAAGCGCGTCCGCGTCGCCGTGAACAAGGCGACCGACGGCCGGCAAACGCCGTGGGATTCCTCCTCACTGACGGAGGATTTCAAATTCATCGGCACTGCTGCTGCGGGTCCGAAACTCGCCGCCACGAAGAAGACGGTCGAGGAATGGAAGCGCGACCTCAAGGGCAAGCCGGTCGAGACCGCCAACGAGATCATCGTCGCGGATGGCACCGATGAATCCTACGAGGCCTTCGCCGATCTCTTTCAGGGCACGTCGCGCGGCCTGCAGGCGCGCGACTGGCTGAATCGTCATCGCCGCATGGTGGCCTGGAACAAGGCCGTGTTGATCAATACCGCGGCGGGGTACAGCGCCTTCCTTGCGCAATACCCCGACAGCGATCTCACCATCAGCGCGCGCAGGATGATCGAGCGACTGCGCTATCGCCCCGAATTCGTGGCTGCCGTCGCCACGCCCGTGCAGAATGCCTCGCTTACCTGCCCGTGCGGCCCGCAGCCCGCCCCGCAGCTGCAGCCCACCCAGAAGAAGGTCGACGTGACACCGGCCAAGCGCGCCAGCAAGTCGAAGAAGCCGGTCCGCGAGACTGAGGAGGTGGTGATCGTTCGCCGCCCGCCGCCGGTCGTGGTGTATGAGCCGGCCGGCCCGCCTGTCTCAATCGGAATCGGGATCGGTGGCGGCGGTTACCGCGGAGGCGGTTACGGCGGCCAGGGTGGTGGCGGCTATGGCGGCGGCGGAAGTTATGGCCGCAGGGGCTACTAACAGAAAGCCATGCCGACGCGCAGCTCGTTGCGCCAGATCGGGCGGCAGCGGCGCTCGAAGTGGTCGCGCTCGATCAAGAGCGTGAACGTCGGCGGCAGGTCTACGCCCTCGGCGAAATCGACGGCTGCGCCGGTCGACGACATGTTGCGTACGGTGCAGGGAATGCTGCCGCCCTCGAGGGTGACAACTCCGCCCTTGAGTACCTTGAAGCGCTGTGCCGCGCGTTTCTCGATCATCGCAGAATTCCGAAACAGCTTCCCGAACCGTGCCGATGATAGATGCGCCCGTTTACCACGAATTGAATCCGATCTCCGGCAGGCGGACCCGCGCGTTCATCGGTCATTTACCATGATCCGGTGCGGCATTGGGAATGCTCAGAGCATCGCGAAGGCGCTTGAGACCATCGCCACCGGCTTGTTATCGGCGGCGCTGGTCAGCGTGACGCGGCCAAAGCTCATGGTGCGGCCGAGACGGACGACGCGGGCATCCGCCAGCACGTCGCTCGCTGAGACCGCGCGCATGAAATGCGTGGTCTGGTCCACGGTGGTCATCTGCCGGTAGCCGCGGTTGGCGGCAAAATTTGCGATCACCATGGCGGTGTCGGCGAAGGCCATCAGCGCCTGGCCGGAAACAACGCCGCCATTGCGGCAGATCCGTTCAGAGAAGGGCATGCGCAGGATCGCGCCGGGCTGCCAGTCGGCCTGGCCCGCGGGCGGCTCGACGATGAATTCCTCGACGGAAAGATTGAGATCCTGGACCCAGGGCGCAAAGACCTCGCCCAGGATGCGCCGTGCCTCGCCAAGGCCGAATTCCGCTGTCTGCTGCTGCATGTTTCCTCGCCTGATTGTGAAGAGCATTGTAAAGGCAGGCGAGGGAAAGGGAACAGCGCAACGGCTTGAAAAGGGCCGCTGCGACGCCGTATCTTGGGAACACGAAAAACGTGAGGGACCTCCGATGAGGATTTTTGGCGCCGCCCTGTTGGGTGCGGTGGTGGTGCTGGCCGGGCCGGCCGCCGCGCAGATGCAGACACCCAACATCAACCTGCTTCCCGAATTTCAGTCCAAGACGCCGGAAGAGAAGGAAGCCGACGCGCTGAAGGAAAAGGCCTACAAGGAGTCGCTAAAGAAGATACCGGACGCCAAGGCCTCCAACGATCCCTGGGGGAACGTGCGCAGCAACGACGCGCCCAAGACCGCAAGTCCCGCCAAGCCGAAAAGCAAAACCGGCAGCACCGCCAACTGACTCGGAAATCGCGTTCTCGGGTCATATATTCCGCCTGTCGCACCCGTTTTCGGAGTTCCCGGCATGGCATTTCGCCCGCGCGATCTCGCAAGCCGCATGGCCGACCGTCGCCGCGGGAGCGACGACGGATTCGTGCGCGAGACCTTCACGCTGCCGCGCGAGGCGGCGCGGCTGCGCGCCCGCGATTTCCTGAAGCGCTATCCGAAAGAAGCCTATATGAGCTCGGTCGAGCGCTGGCGCGAACTGCCGGACGGGGCGATCGAGTTCACGATGCGGCGCCTTGCCAGCGCGGACTAGCAGGATTCCTGTTTTGTCGCGGGAGCACTTGGCGTTGCGTGTCTTGATGGGCCGTGGCGCCCCTCATTCAACATCCGGCGGCCGTGGGCTCTTGTCCTCGGACGCAGGCGTTGGAGCATCCGTCTGCGCGTTCAGGTCGGCCGCCTTTTGTACCAGCAGAGCTGCGAGCTCCGGGTTGGAAGTGGCCTTGGCGTATTTGAGAAGCGACGTCACCTGACGCGTGAGGTAGAGCCGACCCAACAAGATGTTCCCCGCATTGCAGTAATTAGCCCCGCATGGGCATTACTCAGCAATCGCGTTTTCGTTCCGCGGCTTGGCGCGATAGTGCATAGAAAGCAACAGGTTCCATCGATTCTCGACGTTTTTCGCGCGCGGGCCTGTCAGAGCAGAAAAAGAGGCCCAACCCTGTACGCGGAACCGAAAAGGCGCCTATTCCTCGCCCAGCAGCCTGCCTGTTTGCTGATGGATGAAATGGGCCAAGGTGCAAGCCGGGCAGTCCACCGGCTTGTACGCTCCCTCGGACTTTTCCGCGGCAACGTCCTCCAGCCAATGCTGCACGTTCATGCCGGTGCGGGGGCATTTGAAAATGATATGACGGCCCATATCACTTATTTGGCAACCGGCAAGGTCCGGGAAAACTAGGGATGATTACGTAGATACGGATAAACGGGCCGGCCGCCAGCGCTGTGCCCGGACGAGTCAGCGTTCGGATCGCATATAAGGGCTGTGCTCGCTGATCACCTTCAGGTCGGGATCGGCCTGCAATTGCTGGACCGCGAACATCCTGGGGGCGCTATGTTTGGGCGGGTTGCCCCAAAAACCCCACATGGTGAGCCCGGTGACAACGATGCCGCCCACGACGATCAAGAGATCCTGCTTCATTGCATCCTCCGTACGCTCCGGAAGAAGCAGGAAGAATGCCGGAATGGTTTGACGGAATGATGGTCGGCCGGCCGGCTCTGTCACAGCGGCGCTGGCCCGATCCGCTCTGGCCGGAAAAGCAGTCGCGCACTTCCGGTGCTGTCCAATGCGGACAGTACCGGGCCTTCGGCGCTGTACTAGCTAGGAAACTTGCCGAGGGACCAGATTCGGCGTGGGATTGGATTGCTGCCAGCTCCGATCCCACCGCAGGCGGGCGATGCTGAATTTCGAAGGTCTCAGGGCAGGGCAGCCCCGCGTGAATGTCATGAGTTGAAGAAGCCGCCAACTGAGGCGGCCTCCCGTTATCGAGCTATTGTGAGCTGCCTTTGGGCTGTTTTGCCGTCGTTTTAGGCTTCTGCTGGTTTGCGTCCTGTCCCATCCCCTTCACGCCCCGCGAATAGTC